>NZ_LZML01000108.1:0-120204 GCF_001665695.1 Nocardia sp. 852002-51101_SCH5132738
GCTGCGCAACGGCAAGAATTCGAAATTCGCGCATTTCTTCGACATCGACTGGAGCCCGGGTAACGGCGCGGGCGGGCCGGTGCGGTGTTCAGGGGAAGGGGTGTCTGTCATCTCGATATCGGTGTGGATTCGGTACGGCGGAGAACGAGCAGGCAGCGAGCGGGTACGGCGACCGTAGCCGCTGCGGGGTAGGTGGCATCTGTGCGCCCGGTGGGTGTCGAGCAGTCCAGCGCCACCGTCCAGTGCGCGCCGAATTCCGGTCCGGGTACGGCGAATTCGAGGGGTGCGTCGTGGGCATTGAAACACAGCAGGAAGGAATCATCGCGCACTCGTTCCCCGCGCGGGCCCGGTTCGGCGATCGCCTCGCCGTTGAGGAACACCGCCAGGGAGCGGGCGAAGCCGGTATTCCAGTCGGCGGTGGTCATCTCCGTGCCGCCGGGGGTGAACCACGCGATATCGCCGGCGCTGGGGAGTTCGTCGGGTGCGGCGTCGGGGAGTTCGCCGGGGCGTCCGTCGAAGAAGCGCCGGCGCCGGAACACCGGATGGGCGTGGCGCAGCGCGAAGGCGGTGCGGGTGAACGTCAGCAGGTCGGCGTATTTCTGCGCGGCGCCCCAATCCATCCAGGACAGTGGCGAATCCTGGCAGTAGGCATTGTTGTTGCCCTGCTGGGTGCGCCCGATCTCGTCGCCGTGCAGCAGCATGGGTGTGCCTTGCGACAGCGCCAGCGTGGCGATCATGTTGCGGCTCTGGCGATCTCGCAGCGCACAGACCTCCGGATCGTCGGTGGGACCCTCGATACCGCAGTTCCAGGACCGGTTGTAGTCTTCGCCGTCGCGATTGTCCTCGCCGTTGGCGTGATTGTGTTTGTCGTTGTAGGACACCAGATCTCGCAGTGTGAACCCGTCGTGGGCGGTCACGAAATTGATGCTCGCGCCGGGGCGGCGGCCGGTGGCCTCGTACAGATCGGAACTGCCCGTGAACCGGGAGGCGAATTCGCCCAGGGTCGCCGGTCGGCCGCGCCAGTAGTCGCGCACGGTATCGCGGTACTTGCCGTTCCACTCGGTCCACAGCCCCGGAAAGTTCCCGACCTGGTAGCCGCCCTCGCCGACATCCCACGGTTCGGCGATCAGTTTGACCTGGCTGACCACCGGGTCCTGCTGCACCAGATCGAAGAAGGTGGAAAGCCGGTCCACATCGTGTAATTCGCGCGCCAGCGTGGCCGCCAGATCGAAGCGGAAGCCGTCGACGTGCATCTCGAGAATCCAGTACCGCAGCGAATCCATGATCAGCTGCAGGGTGTGCGGATGGCGCACATTGAGGCTGTTGCCGGTGCCGGTGTAGTCCATGTAGTGCGCCGGATCGTCCTCGGCCAGACGGTAATACGCCGCGTTGTCGATCCCGCGCAGGCCGATCGTCGGTCCCAGGTGATTCCCCTCGCCGGTGTGGTTGTAGACCACGTCGAGGATCACCTCGATGCCCGCGCTGTGCAGCGCCCGGACCATCGCCTTGAATTCGGTGACCGCGGCCCCGGCCCGCGGGTCGGCGGCGTATTCGTGGTGTGGTGCCAGATAGCCGAAACTGTTGTACCCCCAGTAGTTTCGCAGTCCGCGGTCGAGCAGGATCCGGTCGTGCAGGAACTGGTGGACCGGCATCAGTTCGATCGCGGTGACGCCCAGCGACAGCAGATGGTCGATGATCGCCGGATGCGCGATGCCCGCGTAGGTGCCGCGCAGTCGCTGCGGAATCGCCGGATGCGTCATCGTCATACCCTTGACGTGGGCTTCGTAGATGACGGTTTCGTGATAGGGCCGCCGCGGTGCGCGGTCACCGGCCCAGTCGAAGTACGGGTTCACCACCACGCCGGTCATGGTGTGTCCCAGCGTATCCGCGCCGTAGGTGTGCAGGGTGGCGTCGGCGGCGAATCGGCCCGCGAAGGCCTTGCCGTAGGGATCGAGCAGTAGTTTGCTGCTGTCGCAACGCAGACCGCGGGCGGGATCGTAGGGGCCGTGCACGCGGAACCCGTAGCGCTGCCCGGGGGCGACGGTGGGTAGATAGGCGTGCCAGACGTATCCGTCGACCTCGTCGAGCGGGATGCGGTGCTCACCGCCCGCACGATCGATCAGGCACAGCTCGACCCGCTCGGCAACTTCGGAGAACACCGAGAAGTTGGTGCCGGCGCCGTCGTAGGTCGCGCCCAGCGGATAGGCGGCACCCGGCCAGACGCCGAGAGGCGTCATCTCACCGGATGTATCGGGCCGAACCATATATCGACAGTAACCGTCGCGCCGGAGCCGCCGGTGCGGGTGGGCCGGGTCGAGCCGGGCCGGTAATCCGGTGGCTATCGATGGCCCGGCCGCGGCCGACGGTCCGCGCGGGTTGCGCGGCACCGTGGTTACCGCAGGCTGCGCCGCCAGGTCTGCCCGACCAGGTCGGCGCCGAAACTGTGGTGTGGCCGGGAATCGACGAGCTCGAATCCGGCGCGCTGGTAGATCCGCCGCGCCGCGGTGAGCACATCGTTGGTCCACAGCACCATGTCCCGATATCCGGCCTCGGTCGCGAATCGCAGGCACTGCTCGACCAGTGCGGTGCCGACGCCGAGCCCACGCGCCGACGGTTCCACGAGCAGCAGCCGCAGCCGGGCGGTGGTGTCGTCCTCGCGCACGCAGAACACCGCACCGGCCGCCGCGCCGCCGGTCTCGGCGATCCACGCCCGCTCGCTTTCCGGATCGTGCCCGGCCAGGAAGTCGGCCACGATCTTCGCGACCAGCGCCTCGTAGTCGGTGTCCCAGCCGTATTCGGCGGCGTAGAGCACCGCATTGCGCTGGATGATCCAGCCGTAGTCGCCGGGACGGGGAGATCGGAGACGGACCTCGCTCCCGCCGCTCGCGCCTCGTGAGCCGGCGCGGCCTGCCGCTGGGATGTTCGGGCTGCTCGCCGTTGCCGTGTTCGCGCGGCCCGCCGCTGGTGAATCTGCGCGGCTCGCCGCTGGTGAACTTGCGCGGCTCGCCGCTGGTGAACTTGCGCGGTTCGCCGCGGTGGCCGGGTCGAGCAGTTGTTCGATCGTGCGCATCGCGGTGCGCAGGCGACGCCGGTCCGCGGCGCTGTGCCCGGCCAGCAGCGCGGCGATGTCGTGCGCGGAGCGGCGGTCGAGATCGTCGGCCGCGGCCCGCCCGGCGTCGGTGAGCTGGACGAGTTGCAGGCGAGCGTCGGAGCCGGAGCGGTGCCGGCGCACCAGCCCGGCACTCTCGAAGCGGGCGAGGATCCGGCTCAGATAGCCGGGGTCCAGGCCCAGGTCGGTACGCAGTGTGCGGACGCCCAGCGGTCCGGAGTGCGCGAGTTCGAACAGGATTCGCGCCTCGGTGAGCGAGAAGTCGCTGTCGAGCAGATGTTCCTCGAGGACGCCGATCAACCGGGTGTAGCGGCGGTTGAACGCGCGCACGGCGCCGACGTCGTCGTGATCGAGCGCGGGGATCGTCACGACCCTCCCTTCGCAGTTCTTTGACCGAGTCAAAGATATCGCGCGGCGGCCCCGCGCACACCCGATTCGCCGCGGTGATAACTTGAACGGCGTTCAAGACCATTTCGTGAAGGGATCCGCGTGGCCCTGACAGCCGACCAGATCGCCGCCCTCGACGCCGCGCACGTCTGGCATCCCTACGGCGGCTTCCCGGCGAGCACCGAACCGCTGGTGGTCGCCTCGGCCGCGGGCACCCGCCTGACCCTGGCCGACGGCCGCGAACTGGTCGACGGGATGAGTTCGTGGTGGGCGGCGGTGCACGGCTACCGGCACCCCGTGCTGGATGCCGCGCTGCTCGAGCAGTCGCAGCGGATGAGTCACGTCATGTTCGGCGGGCTCACCCACGAACCGGCCGTGCGGCTGTCCCAACTGCTGGTGGAGCTGACTCCCGACGGTCTGGACAAGGTGTTCCTCTGCGATTCCGGTTCGGTCTCGGTCGAGGTCGCGGCCAAGATGTGCCTGCAGTACTGGCGGGCGCTCGGACAGCCGGAGAAACGGCGGCTGTTCACCTGGCGCGGTGGGTATCACGGCGACACCTTCACCCCGATGAGCGTGTGCGATCCCGAGGGTGGCATGCATTCGCTGTGGACCGATGTGCTGACCGAGCAGATCTTCGCGCCCGTACCGCCGGTCGACTTCGATCCCGGCTACGTCGCGGAGCTCGACCGGATGCTGGCCGCGCATGCGCACGAGACCGCGGCGGTGATCGTCGAACCGGTCGTGCAGGGCGCGGGCGGAATGCGTTTCCATCATCCGCGCTACCTGAACGAGCTGCGCCGCCTGTGCGACGAGCACGGCGTGCTGCTGGTCTTCGACGAGATCGCCACCGGATTCGGCCGCACCGGAACGTTTTTCGCCGCCGAGGCCGCCGGGGTGGCGCCCGATGTGATGTGCGTGGGCAAGGCCCTCACCGGCGGATATATGACCCTGGCCGCCGCCTTGTGCACCACCCGCATCGCCGAGACCGTCAGCGCGGCCCACGGCGGGCTCATGCACGGGCCCACGTTCATGGGCAATCCGCTGGCCTGCGCGGTCGCGGTCGCCTCGGTGGAACTGCTGCTCTCGCGGGATTGGGCGGGCGAGGTCGCCGCGATCGAAGCGGGTCTGAAAACGGGACTTGCTGCGGCACAGGATAATCCGCGCGTGGTGGACGTGCGCGTGCTCGGCGCGATCGGGGTGGTGGAGCTCGACCACGCGATCGATATGGTCGCCGCGACCCGCGCCGCCGTCGAGGCCGGCGTGTGGCTGCGGCCGTTCCGCAATCTGGTCTACACCATGCCGCCGTTCATCAGCAGTGCCGACGATATCGCCCGCATCGCCGCCGGTGTGGTCGCCACCGCCGCGGCCGGTTGAGCCGAATTCCATTCCGGCGCGCGGTTCGTCGTATATCGGAAATTTATTTTCGTGTGATATGGTGACAGCGGGCACGAAAATTCCTGTCTATCATCGGCATTCGCGCGGTGATATCCACCGGCTCCTTCGGACGGTGAAAGGGAATTCGATGATCGGCACCGAACCCAGTCGCACGGCGATGATGGCGGCCGCGGCCCGTGCGGCCCACCTGCTGATCGACAGCGAGCCCTATCTGTTCCGCGACACCATGGCATCCGCCCTGCTCGGCCCGCATGCGGAGGAGCTCATCGGCTACCACCTGCAGCACGGCGACCATCCGCTGCTCGCCGCGGTCCGGGCGCAGGCGACGGTGCGCAGCCACTGGGTCGAACAGCGCCTCGCAGAATCGGCTGCGGCGCAATATGTCGTTCTCGGGGCGGGACTCGACAGTTTCGGATATCGCGATGCGGCCGAAGGGATCCGGGTATTCGAGGTCGATCATCCCGGCACCCAGCGGTGGAAAAGGGAAATTCTCGCCATCGGCGATATCCGCCCGGTCGGGGAGGTGGTTTTCGTACCCGTCGATTTCGAACGCGACGATCTGCCGCGGCATTTGGCCGATGCCGGATTCGAGCCCGCACGTCCCGCGCTCATCAGCTGGCTCGGCGTCAGCATGTATCTCACCGCCGAGGCGATCGGCACCACGCTGGCCGGCCTCTCCGGTCTGGCCCCGGGCACGGAACTGGTGATGGAGTACATGCTCGATCCGGCACTGCGCGACGGCAACGGACACGCCTACGCCGAATCCGTCCAGCCCGTCACCAGTGCCCAGGGCGAACCGTGGCTGAGCACCTTCACTCCGGAAACCCTCGACGACGTCCTGCATCGGTACGGATTCACCACCGTCGAGCACATCAGTCACCGCGCGGCGGTACCGGCAGGCTGGTGGAGGCGCGCCGATGCGCTGCAACCGGTGGATCTGTGCC
Source organism: Nocardia sp. 852002-51101_SCH5132738 (assembly GCF_001665695.1). Taxonomy (NCBI): domain Bacteria; kingdom Bacillati; phylum Actinomycetota; class Actinomycetes; order Mycobacteriales; family Nocardiaceae; genus Nocardia; species Nocardia sp. 852002-51101_SCH5132738. Next base: position 5,836 of record NZ_LZML01000108.1, read on the forward strand.
GGCTGGCATATGCGCGCGTCGGCGGGTGACCCCGCCGTGGCCTGCGGCGGTAGGCGCGGTGTGTTTGGCTGGACTCCGACGCCTAGGAGCCGAGGAGTGGGGAATGCGGGCACTGCGAGTGATCGTCGTCGGCGGGGGAATCGGCGGAATGGCCGCCGCGATCGCGCTGCATCGGGGCGGGCACGACGTCGAGGTCTGGGAGCGGGCCGCCGATATCGGCGAGGCGGGGTCGGGATTGACACTGTGGCCCAACGGATTACGTGCCCTGGACGCGATCGGAGTGGGCGCGCGGGTGCGCTCGCGCGCGATGGCCGACACCGGGGGCGGAATCCGTGACCGCTCCGGCCGCTGGCTGACCCGCACCGACACCGGGAAAGTGGCCGAGCGGTACGGCTCGGTGGTGGCCGTGCATCGCGCGGACCTGTTCGATATCCTGCGCACCGCACTCGGCGACGACCGGCTGCGCCTGGGACGCACCGTCACCGGCGTCGACACCGAAGGTAGTTGGGAGACAACGGCATCGGGAAACGGCGGCCCGGCGCCGGCAACGGGTGTGCCCGGGCACAACGCCGCGGAAGACGAGACTCCGGAGGCGCGTGACACCACCGGAGATGTCCGGGCGTCCGATGGTGGACAGGGGCCGAATACCGCCGCGAACGCGCGGGAGCCGGTGCGGGATGTGCCCGCGGAGCGCGCGGCGAGCGAACATGGCGGGCGGGGAGCGCGGGTTCTGTATGCCGGGGGAGCGGAGACGGCGGATCTGGTGATCGGGGCCGACGGCCTGCGCAGTGTCGTGCGGGCCGCGGTCTGTCCGCACGCCCACCCGCCCCGCTATGCCGGATACACCGCCTGGCGGATGGTCACCGCGCCGCGGCCCGAACTTCGCCAGGGCGGCCAGATATGGGGTAGCGGTGAGATTTTCGGCATCGTCCCGCTGTCCGACCATCGGGTGTACATGTTCGGCGCGGTGAACGCCGCCGAAGGTGAGCGCGGGGCAGACGGCGAATTCGCGGAAGTGCACAGGCGTTTCGGTGAGTGGCCGGATCCGGTGCCGCGGCTGCTGGCGGCGGTGTCGCCGGAATCGGTGATGCGTCACGACATCTACGAGCTTCCCGATCTGCCGACATTCGTGCGCGGTCCCGTCGCGCTGCTCGGCGACGCCGCGCACGCGATGACGCCGAATATGGGACAGGGCGCCAATCTCGCGCTCGAGGATGCCGCCACCCTGGCCGCGCTGCTCGACGATCGCGGGGTCGAGGACGCACTGCGCGGCTACGACTCGCTGCGCCGCCCGCGTACCCGCGCGCTCGCTCATCGCTCGCGGCGGATCGGGACGGTCGCGCAATGGTCGTGGCCGCCCGCCGTCCGGGCTCGCGACACCGCGCTGCGGCTGATGCCCGGCTGGGCCATGCTGCGTGCCTTCGATCGGGCCCTCGACTGGAACCCGCCGCGGTGACCTGTACAGGTTCGATCGAGGCCCCGCCGCAATCGTCCTGAACGGCGTTCAAGTATGCTTCCGAGCTGTGAACGAGGATCCGTTGAGCTGGTTGGACGAGCGTGCGGGTGACCGGGTGCGCGCCGGATTGCGGCGGCAGCTGCGGGCGCGACCGGCGCACAGCGATCTCATCGACCTCGCCTCCAACGACTACCTGGGCCTGTCGCGGCACCCCGAGGTGATCGCGGGCGCGGTCGAGGCGGTCCGGACCTGGGGCGCCGGTGCGACCGGATCGCGGCTGGTCACCGGCACCACGGTCGCGCACGAGGAATTCGAGGCCGACCTGGCCGACTTCGTGGGGGCGCAGGCGGGCCTGGTCTTCGCCTCCGGCTATGCCGCCAACCTCGGCATCGTCACCGCCTTGGCCGGGCGCGGCGCGCTGGTGGTCTCCGATGCCGGTAGCCACGCCTCGCTGGTCGATGCCTGCCGACTCTCGCGGGCGCGGGTGGAGATCGCGCCGCATCGCGATGTCGAGGCGGTCGACCGGTTGCTGTCGCAGCGCACGGAGGACCGCGCGCTGGTGCTCACCGACTCGGTGTTCAGCGCCGACGGCGACCTCGCGCCGCTGGCCGATCTGCATCGGGTGGTCCGCGCGAACGGTGCGGTGCTGATCGTCGACGAGGCGCACGGCATCGGCGTGCGCGGCGACGGTGGTCGCGGCCTGGTGCAGGAACTCGGCCTGGCCGGGCAACCGGATCTGATCGTCACAGCCACCTTGTCGAAAGCCCTTGCCGCGCAGGGCGGAATCGTGTTGTGCGACGAGCGGGTACGCGCCCACCTCATCGATACCGCGCGCACGTTCATCTTCGACACCGGATTGGCGCCCGCCGCGGTGGGCGCCGCACATGCGGCCCTGCGGCTGCTGCGCAAGGAACCGGAGCTGGGCGGGCGAGTGCTCACCCGGGCCGCCGATATCGCGCGCATCGCCGGTGTGCCGCAACCGGATTCGGCGGTCGTCTCGGTGGTGCTGGGACAGGCGCAGGTCGCCTACGACGCCGCGCAGCAGTGCCGGGAGCGCGGTCTGAGCGTGGGCTGCTTCCGGCCGCCGTCGGTGCCGGAAGGCACCTCGCGGCTGCGGCTGACCGCGCGTGCCGACCTCACCGATGCCGAGATGGAGACCATCGCCACGGTGCTGGACGAGGTGCTGACCGCGGCGCGGGATCCGCAGGCCGCCTGAGTGATGCGAGGAACGACAGGAGCGAGACGCTATGAGCAGGTTGATCGTCACGGGAACCTCGACCGACGTCGGGAAGACCGTCGTCACGGCCGCGCTGGCCGCGGCGGCGCGGTCGGCCGGGCGCACGGTCGCGGTCTGCAAACCCGCACAGACCGGCGTGGCTCCGGACGAACCGGGCGACCTCGCGGTGATCGAGCGGCTGTCGGGCGTGACCCGCACGCTCGAACTGGCCCGCTATCCCGAACCGCTGGCCCCCGACACGGCCGCCCGCCGCTGCGGGCAACCGTTGCTCACTCTCGGTGAGACGGTGGCCGGAATCGACTCGCTGGCCGATGCCGACCTCACGCTGATCGAGGGCGCGGGCGGACTGCTGGTTCGCGTCGGGGAGTTCACGCTGCTCGAACTGGCGCAGAAACTGGACGCACCGGTACTGGTGGTGGCGGCCGCGGGCTTGGGGACCCTCAACCACAGCGAACTCACCACCCGAGCCCTCGCCGCCGCCGGTGTGCGCTGCGCGGGACTGGTCATCGGATCCTGGCCGAGCGCACCGGATCTCGCCTCCGAATGCAACCGCACCGACCTGCCCGAGGTCACCGGTGTCGAGGTCGTCGGGGTGATTCCCGAGGGCGCCGGACAGTGGCTGCCCGAGCGATTCGCCGATACCGCCTCCGGCTGGTTCCATGCGGACTGGATGCGGCGATACCTCGGCTGAGCCGGCCGAGGCGGCGACGCCCCGGTTCGTGTCGGTGGGGCCTGGCAGGATGCGGGGTATGAGCGCAACCGGGGAGGATGCCCGCGACTATGCCCTGTCGCTGCCGGAGACGTCGGAGCAATTCGCTTGGGGGATGCCGACTTTCCGGGTCGCGGGCAAGCTGTTTCTGACGCTGCCCGAGGCAGAGACCTCGATGGCGGTGCGCTGCCCGATCGTCGATCGCGACGAACTGGTCGTGGCCGAGCCCGGGAAATTTTGGATCGCCGCGCACGAGGCCGGTAACGCGTGGGTGCGCGCCCGGCTGGCCGCCCTGGACGACCGGGCCGAACTCGAGGCGATCATCCTCGATTCGTGGCGCCAGGCCGCACCTCGCCACCTCCTCGACGACCAGCGGTAATCGATATCGGGTATCACCGCGGCGCGGCGCGGAGGGGATGCGCCGGTCGCGAACGCCCTTACAGTGGGTGGGGATGTCCATGCGAGATCGGCACCCTTCCACGGTCGCGGATTACGACGATGCGCGACGGCGGGCCCGGCTGGCCGAAACCCGTGTGGGGCACCGCTGGCGGACGCTGGGGCGGACGCGGCGCGTGCTGCTGCGGGCGGCACTGGTCCCGATCGTCGTTCTGGTCGTGTTCGCGCAGTACTGGCATTACGACGTTTCCCCCGAGCAGGCACGGCTGGCGCGCACCGATCCCGCGGTGCTGCCCATCTCCGGCCCGGCCGCGGCGAGCGACCGCGACACCGCGGTGTTCGACCTCGTCGGCCTGGGTTCGCTCGATGCCTCCGATACCGCGCGCGCGTTGCCCTCACTGCGGCAACTGGGTTCGGTGTGGGCGGTGCGATACGACAACACCGGTATCGACACCAAGGTCATCAGCGATCTGATCATCCGCGTCACCGAGGCCGCCCGCATCCACAAGGTGGTGCTGGTCGGCCACAGCATGGGCGGGGTGATCGCCCTCGAGATCGCCAAACACATCCACACCCACAGCACGCGCACCCTGTCGGGGGTGATCCTGGACTGCACGCCGGTCGACCTGGCCGCGGTGCGGCCGGAAAGCCGCGACCAGGGCGAGGATCTGCTGCGCTGGTTCGGCTGGTTCCCGGGCACGCGGGAGAGCCGGGGGCTGCGACTGCTGGCGGAAACCTATTCCCGGCATGACCAATTCGTCGACTACGGTTCCAGTCCGCCCGGCATCCGGACCGCGTCGCTGCGCCGTACCGTCACCGATGTGCTGCGGCAGAAGATCTTCAACACCGACGCCGCCAGCAACGGCCTCATCGAAGATCAGTTCAAGGCCATCGTCGCCAGCGGCGCGATCGACGACCTGCGCGCGCTGGCGAAACCGGCGGCCGGCAAACCCCGCCCGGCCGTCGTGTTCATCCGACCGCACAATCCGTACCGGGATTCCGTCGTGGACGACGTATACACCCATCGCGCACTGATCGACACCGTCGGCGGTGTCGACGGCACACTCCTGGTGGTGCTGACCCGCAGCACGGGCCACGCCGATCCGCGCCAGCATCCCCGCGAATACAACACGGTGATCGCGCAGCAGGTCGTGCCGTTCATCGGGCTGGTTCACTCCGAGCAGTCCATGGGCATGCCGTGAACCGGCGGTTCAGCGCACGGCGTCGTCGAAGGCCGGGCGAATTCCCGAGGGCGGCACCATGTTCCACCGCTCGAGGTGGGCCCGCACCTGCTCGGCGGCATCGATGTTGAGTGGGCTCGACGTCCACAGCACATAGGGCAGATCGAGAAACCGCTGGTGCGTGACGGCGCGCAGCCGGTTGATTCCGGGTTTGGCGCGCAGCGCTTCCACCTTCTGGGCGAAGTTCTGCCCCGGATAGTCGACGAAGACGATGGCGTCCGGGTCGGCGGCGGCCAGGCGTTCCCACGACACCGTAGTCCACGTGTCGGCCACATCGTCGAGTGCGTTGCGGGCACCCGCGGCCTCGAGTACGGCCTGGGGTCCGCCGAATCTGCCGCTGGAGAAGATGGTGTCGCTCGCGCTGTCGAAGACGAACACGGTCGGGGGTGTCGCGGCCCGCGGTGCCGCGCGCAATCGCTCGAGGCGGGTATCGATGTCGGCGACGAGTGCGGTGGCCCGATCGGGACGGCCGGTGATCGCACCCAGATTCGACAGATCCGCGCGCAGCGCCGCCCACGGCTCGACGGTGCCGCGCTGCCGCTGACCGGCGTGCGGGCGGCAACTCTCGGTGAGGATGTAGGGCGCGATGCCGTGGGCGCGCAGCGTATCCGGGGTGAGGTCGGTGGCCTCGCTGTAGCCGTAGTTCCAGCCGGCCACCATCACATCGGGGCGGTGGGCGAGCACCGTCTCCCGCGACGGCGAGGTCGGCGCGACATTGTTCAGGCGATCGACCACGTCACCGTAGTGGCGCCGCAGGGTCGCGACGCCCTGTTGCAGACCGGCCACGGCGGCCACCGAATCCTGTGCGCCCAAGGCCAGCGTCATCGCGACCATATTGGTGTCGTTGACGAACATGCGCTGTGCCGGAGCCGGAAAGCGTGCCTGTTCACCGCAATTGGTCAGGGTCAGGTTGCCGTCCGAAGGCTGCGCGGGGCCGCACGCCACCAAGCACGCGACGGTCGACCCGACGGCGAGCCAACGCAGAAGTTGCATATCGTCCACCTTCAACGGTTTTCGGGACTACAGCTGCCGGGTTCGCGGCGCCGGCGAGGTTCGTGCACGGTGGACGGCCGGCATATGCGCCGCCGTTTCCGGGCAGCGGTGAGCCGGGTGGTGCCGGAATCACGATGACCGACGTCCGCGAGCGGCGGGTGGGCCCCGGGCGGCGTCGGGCGGTGCGGTCGGCTCGGGTCACCGCAGCAGTGCCGGTACCTCATCCCGCAGCCTCGGAATTCGGTTCCAGCAGTAGATGTGTCGCACCCGTCTCCGGATGTCGCACGCGCGCCGCCCGCACACCGAAGACGGCGGCGAGGACCTCGGAACTCAACGCCTCCCGGGGCGGACGCGGATCCGATGCGGATCCGTCGTGCACGACCAGAACCCGATCGCAGTAACGGTCGGCCAAGGTCAGATCGTGCAGGGCGACCACGACCGTGCGGCCCAGTCCCCGAACCAGATTCAGCAGCGCGAGCCGGTGGGTGATGTCCAGGTGATTGGTCGGCTCGTCGAGCAACAGCAGCGGACTCGCCTGCGCCAGCGCCCGGGCCACCAGCACCCGCTGCCGCTCACCGCCGGACATCCGCCGCACCGGGCGCTCTGCGAAGCCGTCGAGATCGACCGCCGCCAAGGCCTCGCCGACCGCGCGGCGTTCGGCCGGACTACCGGCGCCCCACGACGGCAGATACGGCGTGCGCCCCAAGGCGACCACCTCACCGGCGCACAGATCCGCCGGCGGCTGGTCGTCCTGTCCGACCATGGCGACCAGGCGAGCGCGCCGTCGCGGTGACATCGCGTGCAGCGCTTCGCCGTTCACCAGGACCCGGCCCTGCCGTGGGCGCAGCAGTCCGCCCAGCGTGCGCAGCAGCGTGGATTTCCCGGCGCCGTTCGGCCCGACGATGCCGACCACTTCACCGGGCTCGACGCCGAAATCGACGCCTGTCAGCACGTCCCGGTGGCGGGGCCCGCATGCCAGCTGCCGGATCCGGAGAACAGCGGGCGCGGACTCCGCCGCCTTCGCAGTGGGCAGCCGCACACCGGCCACAGGTTCGGGCTCGCGGGTCCGGAGACGGCGGATCATGCCGGACCGAACCGGTAGTGCCGCCGACCCATCAGCAGCAGGAACACCGGTGCGCCGATCAGCCCGGTGAGCACACCGACCGGAATTTCGGTGGGCCGCACCAGGATCCGGGCCGCCGCGTCGGCCACGACCAGGAACAGCGCACCGCACAGCGCGGCGACCGGCAGTAATCGCCGATGGGTGGAGCCCACCAGCATCCGCGCCACATGCGGTACCACCAAACCCACGAAACCGATCCCGCCGGACACCGCCACCAGGACGCCGACCAGAATCGCCAGCCCGGTGAACAGCCCGTAGCGCACGGCCCGCACCGGCACTCCCACCGATGCGGCGGTATCGGCGCCCACGCTCAGCGCGTCGAGCCAGCCGTGCACGGCGAACAGCGCCGCGCCCGCGCCCGCGACCACGGTGGCGGGCATCGCGATTCGGGTCCAATCCGCCCCGGCCAGGCTGCCGAGCAGCCAGAACAGCACCGACTGCGCGGCCTTCGGATCGGCGCTGCGGAAGATGAGATAGCTGCTCAGTGCCGAAAACGCCGATCCCAGCACCGTTCCGGTCAAGACGAGACGCAGCGGCGTCAATCCGCCCTGCGCCATCGCGATCGCGAAAACCGTTGCCGCCGCGACCAAGGCGCCGACGAGCGCGCCGCCCGACAGCGCCCAGATGCCCGCACCCGCGAACAGGCCCGACGTGATCACGGCCGCGGCGCCCACCCCCGCGCCCGAGGACACACCCAGCAGATAGGGATCGGCCAGCGGATTGCGCACCAAGGTCTGCATGGCGGCACCGGCGAGCGCCAGTCCCGCGCCGACCACGGCGGCCAGTATCGTGCGCGGCACCCGCAACTGCCACACGATGGTGTCGAAGGCGGGATCGACCGCACCGCCGCCGTTCAGATGTCCGCCCAGCACTTCGATCACTGCTCGAATCGGCAGCGGTTCGGCGCCGCACGCGGTCGCCACGACCATAGCGACGAGCAGCGACGCCAGCGTCAGGGGAACGACGATCGTTGTCCGGACGCGGTTCATCGCCGGAACTCCACAGGCATCACGCGACCTTTTCAGAGCAGTGCCCGGCGACCGAGGTCTGACTCCCGCACCGGTCCGCATCAGCGGCCGCCGCGGTCACAGTGGCGCGACCGTCCCGGATTCCCACCGGATTCCCGCGCCGCCGGGGATGACGGTCCCGAATACTACCGTCCGAAATGTCCGGCTAGCGCACCCGGCTCCCGAGCAGATGCAGTACCCCGCCCACGAACAACTGCAGTCCGAAGTCGAACCGCTCGGTGGCCGAGGTGTTCTCGTAGAGCGGGGAATCCTCCTCCGCCAGTGCGCCCGCGGAGTCCATCTGCATCCGCGACTGCTCGTCCACCGTCTCGCCGAGTACGTAGTAGAGCAACGTGTAGGCGGCCAGATCGGCCTCCTCGCGCGTCATGCCGCCGCGAATCATCGCACTGGCCAAGCGTTCCCGGCCCTTGCTGGTGGTCAGCCGGGAAGCGTAGGTGGCCGAGACCACCTCCGCGCCGTCGCGATACGCCAGCAGGCACGAACGCAGCCGATGCGCCAGTTCGCTGATCTGGCCCGGCCAGTCCTCGGCGGCGACGGGCTCGTCCATCGGGGTGAGGATGCGGTCGGCGACCGCGCCGAGCAGCGCCTGTTTGTTCGGGAAATGCCAGTACAGCGCGCCCGGCTGCACGTGCAGAGCGGTAGCGAGGCGGCGCATGGTCAGATCGGCGAGCCCGTACTGATCGAGGATGGCGATGGCGCCGTCGATCACATCCGCCCGATGTAGCTGCACTTCTACCCCTCGTATGTTTTGACTCACTGACCCCGCTACCCTAGCCTGAACACCGTTCAAGTTGCACGGCATGGACGCGCAGGCCCGGAGGCGGCAGCCTGCGTAACCACGGAGGGCCCAGTCCATGCCACTACGGGCACGGCCGCACCGGCCGAAAGAAGGGATTCGTGCTGTGACGCAGGCACCCGTGAAGACCGACATTCTGGCCACCGCGCGTGAGCAGGTTCTCGAACGTGGCGTCGGGCTGACTCAGGAGCAGACCCTCGAGGTGCTGCGCCTGGGCGACGACCAGCTCGAGGCGCTGCTGGAGCTCGCGCACGAGGTGCGGATGAAGTGGTGCGGCCCCGAGGTCGAGGTCGAGGGCATCATCTCGCTCAAGACCGGCGGCTGCCCCGAGGACTGCCACTTCTGCTCGCAGTCGGGTCTGTTCCAGTCGCCGGTGCGCGCCGCCTGGCTCGACATCCCGAGCCTGGTCGAGGCCGCGAAGCAGACCGCCAAGACCGGCGCGACCGAATTCTGCATCGTCGCCGCCGTGCGCGGTCCGGACGAGCGCCTGATGGCGCAGGTCGCCGCCGGCGTCGAGGCCATTCGCAACGAGGTCGACATCCAGGTCGCCTGCTCGCTGGGCATGCTCAACCAGGAACAGGTCGATCAGCTCGCCGCCATGGGCGTGCACCGCTACAACCACAACCTCGAGACCTCCCGCTCGCACTTCCCGAACGTGGTCACCACCCACACCTGGGAGGAGCGCTGGGACACCCTGCGCATGGTGCGTGAGGCCGGTATGGAGGTGTGCTGCGGCGGCATCCTCGGTATGGGCGAAACCCTGGAGCAGCGGGCCGAATTCGCCGCCGATCTGGCCGAATTGGAGCCCGACGAGGTTCCGTTGAACTTCCTCAACCCGCGCCCGGGCACCCCCTTCGGTGACCTCGAGGTGCTGCCCGCGGCCGACGCGCTGCGCGCCGTCGCCGCGTTCCGGCTCGCGCTGCCGCGCACCATCCTGCGCTTCGCCGGCGGCCGCGAGATCACCCTGGGCGACCTCGGCGCCAAGCAGGGCATCCTGGGCGGGATCAACGCCGTCATCGTCGGCAACTACCTGACCACCCTCGGTCGTCCCGCCGAGGCGGATCTGGACCTGCTCACCGATCTGAAGATGCCGATCAAGGCGCTCAACGAGACCCTCTGAGCGTCCGCGGCCGCGGCGGTTCGGGTATTGTCGAGCAGCTGGAGAGCTGCACTTCATAAGGGGTTTCGCGAATGGTGGTCCAGATGCCACAGCCTGATATGCAAGAGCGCTACAACCCGTACACGGGGAAGCGGATCGTCGTGGGTCTCGACGATCCGGTGCCGGCGGCCGCGGCCCTGGGCCTGGAACCGCCGCGTTACTGCGAGCACTGCGGCCGCCGGATGATCGTGCAGGTGAGTCCGGACGGCTGGTGGGCTAAATGCTCCCGGCACGGGGTGATCGATTCCCACAGCCTGGACCATCGCTGATGACCTCCCGCGGCGCCGCCGCAGCCTCTCCCGCACCGCGCGAGCTGCGGGCGGCGCTGGGAATCGTCGCGGCGGTGCTGGTGGTCAGCATCATCGGCGGCGGAGTGTGGGCCATGCTCGCCCCGACCGAGAAGGTCTTCGTCGTCGAACCCGGTAGCGGTATGGCGCTCACCGGCGAAAGCGCGCACCGCTTCGACGCGGTCGCGATCTTCGGCTGCGTCGGTTTCGTGGTCGGCTTGCTCACCGCCGCCGCGGTGTGGCGCTGGCGCGTGATGCGCGGGCCGATCATGCTGGCGAGTCTGCTGATCGGCTCGCTGGCCGGGGCCTGGGTGATGTCGTGGTTCGGCGAACAGGTCGCGCGCTGGATCCACCCCCGCTCACACAACCCGCCCGTGCACACCGTCGTGGAGCTCGCGCCCACCGTCGAAGGCTGGACCGCTCTCCTGCTGCAACCGCTGATCGCCGGACTGGTCATCCTCCTGCTGTCGGCGCTGAGCACCTCCGAGGACCTCGGGAGCGGCCGCGGTGACACGGCGGAACCCGCACCCCACACGCCACTTTCCGAGGTGACCTACGGCCCCTACCATCGGCCCGGGTCCTATCAGAACGCCGATTCGCAGCGCTGAATCCCGCCGACCACGTTGCGCCACTGGGTGAATGCTGTCGTGCGCGGCATGGCTGACCGCTGCCGGCAGCCCGGATCGCCGCTTATTCGATGGCGATCCGGGCTCGCGGTGGTTACCGTTGCGGCGGATCAGCCAGGAGGGGAGGTGTATACGAATGGCAGGAGCGAACGCGCGAATCGGAAGTGATTGCGCGGCAACCGAACAGCTCGAACGGCCCGATCTCACCGCGTGGCGGCGTCGGCACGAACTTCGCCGGTCCGCTGCGGCGCAGCCGGTGGCGAACAAGCGCACCTATCGGCGCACGGTCAAGCATCGGGATCGGCAGTGGTGAGCCGGCGGTAGGGGATTCACCGACCGTCGTGGGTGGCGTGGTATTCGGATTCGATCTTCTTCTCCTGGCGTCGTTCCCGCAGCTTCCACACGATCAGCGCCACGACGACGATCACCACGACCGCGATCGCCATATCGCGGCCGACGGTCTTCGCCACCTTCTCGTAGGAATTGCCGGCGATGTAGCCGAGGACCACGAAGGTCGTTCCCCAGACGATGCCGCCGAAGGCGTTGAACGAGAGGAACCTCGGGTAGGGCATGCGGGAGGCGCCCACCAGGGCCGGCATCACCGCGCGGAAGAAGGCGGTGAAGCGGCCGAGGAAGACCGCCCAGCCGCCGCGGCGGGCGAGGAACTCCTGAGCGTTGTCCAGGCGACCGCGGTGCTTGTCCAGGTAGGAGGCGGCGAGCAGGCGGCTGCCGAAATGTTTGCCCACCTCGTAGCCCACCGAGTCGCCGATGATCGCTGCGGCCACCACCAGCAGGATCATCACCCACAGCAGGACATGCCCCTGGCTGGCCGCGACACCGCCGAGGACGGCCGCCGTCTCGCCCGGAATCACGAAGCCGACGAAGATCGCGTCCTCGGCGAAGACGAGCAGGCCCACCGTCAGGTAGATCCACACCGGCGCGATATCGAGAATCCGGTGCATCAGCGATTCCATTCCGCCGACGCTACCGTGCGCGGACCACAGGCGTCGGCGGCGGTCGGCGCACATCGTTCGCAGTGACCCCGCTGCCGCGGGCGGTCCGCTCACACAGCGGCGGAGACCGCTCACCCCGGGGGGCGCAACGCCGCGAATTCGTCGGTGACCCGAATCTCGTCGTCGGTGAACCGATAGACCGCCGCCGGCCGCCCGCCCGATTTACCGGGCGCGGCGGTCTCCCCGGTCGGCGTGATCACTTTGCGGCGACTCAGCACGCGCTGCAGATTCGTGGTGTCGACCTCGTAACCCAGAGCGGTGCAATAGATTTCGCGCAAGGTCGACATGGTGAACGTCGAAGGCGCCAGGGCGAAGGCGATATTGGTGTACGACAGCTTCGCCGCCAGCCGGGTGCGGGCGTGATGGACGACGGTGCCGTGGTCGAACGACATGTTCGGCAGCGCGGAAACCGGATGCCAGCGGGTGTCGGCGGGCAGTTGCGGGTCCGCGGTCAGCGGCACCAGACCCAGATAGGCCGAGGCGATGCGGCGCACCCCGGGCACGCGATGCGGATCACTGAAGACCGACAGCTGCTCGATATGCCACAGCTCCCGCACGTCGACCTTCTCGGCCAGCTGACGGCGGGCGGAGGTGTCGAGATCCTCGTCGTCGCGCAGCCGGCCGCCGGGCAGCGACCAGGTGCCGGTCTGCGGTTCCATCGCCCGCTGCCACAGCAGCACCCCGAGTTCGGTGCGTCGCCCGTGATTGCCGCGCGGACTCTGTGGATCCACCGGTTCGCTCGCAATCACCGAGCGATCACCCTCCGGACCTGCGGTGACGGTGTCCATGAAGCGACGAACCTGGAACACCGCGGTGAGCGATTCGTGAATGGTGCTACTATGGGCCACGTTTTCGATTGTAAGTCGAAAACCGGGTTGAAGCTAATCGGCCCGGGGTGATGCGACCGGTGAGGGTGCCGGGCGCATGAGGAAGGAGCATGCCATGGCGTCACCGACGCAGGCATTCGCAGCGCAGGTCGTCGACGGTCCGGCCGGTTACGGCGGAGTCGAGGCCACACCGGAGTGGGCGGCCGAGATCAAGCGACTCGCGCGCGAGCGCAACGCCACCATCCTGGCGCACAACTACGAACTACCCGAGATCCAGGACATCGCCGATCACGTCGGCGATTCCCTCGCACTGTCGCGGATCGCCGCCGATGTCCCCGAGGACACCATCGTGTTCTGCGGTGTGCACTTCATGGCCGAGACCGCGAAGATCCTGAGCCCGGACAAGACCGTGCTGATTCCGGATCAGCGCGCCGGATGTTCGCTGGCCGACTCCATCACCGCCGACGAGCTGCGCGCGTGGAAGGCCGAGCATCCCGGCGCCGTGGTGGTGTCGTATGTGAACACCACCGCCGCGGTGAAGGCCCTGACCGACATCTGCTGCACCTCGTCCAACGCCGTCGACGTGGTCGCGTCGATCGATCCCGGCCGCGAGGTGCTGTTCCTGCCCGACCAGTTCCTCGGCGCGCACGTCAAGCGCGTCACCGGTCGCGAGAACATGCACATCTGGGCCGGTGAATGCCACGTGCACGCGGGGATCAACGGCGACGAGCTCACCGAACAGGCCCGCACCCATCCCGATGCGGAACTGTTCGTGCACCCCGAGTGCGGGTGTGCCACGTCGGCTCTCTACCTCGCCGGCGAGGGTGCCTTCCCGGCCGACCGGGTGCACATCCTGTCCACCGGCGGCATGATCGACGCCGCCAAGAACGCGCAATCGAAGCAGGTGCTGGTCGCGACCGAGGTCGGCATGCTGCATCAGCTGCGCAAGGCCGCGCCGGACATCGACTTCCAGGCGGTCAACGATCGCGCCGCCTGCAAGTACATGAAGATGATCACCCCGGCGGCGCTGTTGCGATGCCTGACCGACAACGTCGACGAGGTGCACGTCGATCCGGAAACCGCAGCGCTGGCACGCAATTCGGTGCAGCGCATGATCGCCATCGGCAATCCCGGCGGCGGCGAATAGCACCGGCACCCGCCTCCGGGCGGGCCGGAAAGGTTCGATCGATGATGATGACGCCTTCGATCGGCTGGGAAGCCGAAGCTGATCTGGTGGTGATCGGTGGCGGTGTCGCGGGTTTGACCGCGGCCCGCACCGCCTCGCTGCGGGGGTTGCGGGTCCTGACCCTGAGCAAGGGCGGCCCGACGGATACGTCCACGCAATACGCACAGGGTGGGATCGCGGTCGTCGCGCCCGACGGCGACACCGTCGACTCCCATGTCGCCGACACCGTCGACGCCGGGGCGGGACTGTGCGACGCGCAGGCGGTGCGCTCCATCGTGGCGGGCGGCCGGGATGCCGTCGCGGCGCTGACCGACCTGGGCGCGGTCTTCGATCTCGGCCGCGACGGCCAGGTGTCGCGCACCCGCGAGGGTGGGCACAGCACTCGCCGCATCATCCACGCCGGTGGTGACGCCACCGGCGCCGAGGTGCAGCGCGCGCTCAACGCCGCCGGCCTGCCCGTGCTGTTCGGCACCGCGGCCCTCGACATCGTCACCGGGCCCGACGGTGTGCGCGGTGTGATCGTGGTGTCGGACCAGGGGTTCGGCATCGTGCACACGCCGGCTGTCCTGCTGGCCACCGGCGGTCTCGGCCAGCTCTACGCCTGCAGTACCAATCCGCCCGGGGCCACGGCCGACGGCATCGCGCTGGCGCTGCGGGCCGGTGCGCTGGTCGCCGATCTGGAATTCGTGCAGTTCCACCCCACCGTGCTGTTCAGTCCCGGCGGGCTGGGCCGGCGACCGCTGATCAGCGAGGCGGTGCGCGGCGAGGGCGCGGTGCTGGTCGATTCGAACGGTGATTCGGTGACCGCCGGTGTCGATCCGCGGGGGGATCTGGCGCCGCGCGATATCGTCTCCAAGGCCATCGCCGCCCGGATGCGACAGCTCGGCACCGATCATGTGTATCTCGACGCTCGCGCGATCGACGGTTTCGCACAACGATTTCCGACGATCACCACCTCGTGCCGCGCCGCGGGCCTGGATCCGCGTGCCGACCTGATCCCGGTCGCGCCGGCCGCGCATTTCCAGTGCGGCGGGGTCGTCACCGATACCCACGGGCGTACCGCCGTCCCCGGCCTGTACGCGGCCGGCGAGGTGGCGCGCACCGGTCTGCACGGCGCGAACCGGCTGGCATCGAACAGCCTGCTCGAGGGCCTGGTCGTCGGCGAGCGAGTGGGTGCCGCCGCGGCCGAGCGGAGCGCCTCCGCATCGGAGGTGACCACGGTGCCGGAGCTGTCGTTGCCGCGCATCGACCGCACCGCCCTGCAACAGTTGATGTCGGCACACGCCGGCGTGGTGCGCGACGGTGACGGGCTGCGCGGGGCGATGCTGCGCGTCCTGCATCTGCGCGGTGGCGGATCCGGGAAATCCGAGGCCGCGGATGCTGCGGAAGGCGCTGTGACACAAGGGGTTACCGGCGCGGAGCCGTCCGATCCCGCGGACGACGGAGGCGGCCGCGCGCCGGAAACAGCCGCAGTGCAGGCGATTTCGCGGCTCCACGGCGAGCAGGCCGGCGTGCTGGCCGCGGTGGAGGACGCCGCCCTGACCCTGACCGCGCGGACCCTGCTCCTCGCGGCCACCGCCCGCGCCGAAAGCCGCGGCTGCCATACCCGATCCGATTACCCCGATCCGCGCGAGGAGTTGCGGCGCAGCGTCGCGATCCGGCTCGGTGACGACGGCCGTCCGCAGGTCGTCGCCGATCCGCTCCCCGCCGCGGACCCGCTGCCGGCGGTGAGCACCCGATGACCGCCGCCACGCACCACCTGCTGAGGAGTAGATGATGGCATTGGACCCGCAACTCGACCCCGGGGAACTGCGCACCCTGATCCGCACCGCCCTCGACGAGGATCTGCGCTACGGGCCCGACATCACCTCGGCCGCAACGGTTCCCGCCGAGGCGACCGTCAAGGCCGCGATGGTCTCACGCCAGCCGGGCACGGTGGCCGGCATCGACGTCGGGCTGCTGGTGCTCGACGAGGTGATCGGCGCCGGGAACTACGAGGTGACCGATCGCGTCGCCGACGGCACTCGCGTCGGCCCGGGCGACGCGGTGCTGACGGTCGTCGCGCCGACCCGGCAGTTGCTGACCGCCGAGCGCACCATGCTCAACCTGGTCACCCACATGTCGGGAATCGCCACCGCCACCGCCGCCTGGGTGGACGCCGTCGAGGGCACCGAGTGCCGCATACGCGACAGCCGCAAAACCCTGCCGGGGCTGCGTGCGCTGCAGAAGTATGCCGTGCGCGTCGGCGGTGGCGTCAACCATCGGATGGGCCTCGGCGACGCCGCCCTGATCAAGGACAACCACGTCGTGGCCGCCGGATCGGTGGTCGCCGCGCTGCGTGCGGTGCGCGAACTGGATCCCGATATCGAATGTGAGGTCGAGGTCGACAGCCTCGATCAGCTCGACGCCGTACTCGCCGAGGATGTGGAACTGGTGCTGCTGGACAACTTCCCGTTGTGGGCCACCCAGGCAGCCGTCCAGCGCCGCAACAGCCGCTCGCCGCGCACGAAACTCGAATCCTCCGGCGGGCTCTCCCTCGAGTCCGCCGCCGACTACGCGCGCACCGGCGTCGACTATCTGGCGGTCGGCGCTCTCACTCATTCGGTGCGGGTGCTGGATCTCGGCCTGGACATGTGAGGGCGGATCAGCTGGTGAGTTCGCGCTCCAACGGGGTGCGGAAGCGGGGGATGGCGCGCACGTCGCCGTACCAGGCGGCGGTGCGCTCGACCTCGGCGTCGATCAGCGCTTTCGCATCGGCGCCGACGTCCTCCAGCAGCCGCCAGGCGATCTCGCCGTCGGCGCGCTGAGCCCAGCCGCCGACGATGCGGCCGTCCACCCAGATGCTCGGGCCGATGTTGCCGTTGGTGTCGAACAGGGCCGGGGCGTGCGGGCCGAGGAACCAGTCGCGCGACTGCCAGCCCATCGGAGTCGGATCCAGGGCCGGCAGGAGCGCCGCCCACGGTTCGGTCTCGGGTTCGGGATCCGTATCGTCGGACAGCATCACTCCGGGCCTGCCGTCGAGGTCGACTTCGGTGAGGTCGAGACTCGAAAGCGTCTTGCGCACATCCGTTTTCGTCCACCCCGTCCACCAGGTCAGATCCTCGACGGGAGCCGGTCCGAAGCTGCGCAGCCAGCGGCGGGCCAGTTCGGCGCGCGCCGCGTCGAGTGCGATCGGCTCGGCGTCGGCGGGTAGCCACGCCTCGCGCGGCGCCCAGGTGTACTGGCTGCTGGTCCAGCCGCCGTTGGGACGGCCGCGCACGATCAGCCCGTCGCACCCGAGGATGAGCAGCACCCAGGTGGTGATGTTGGTGGGTTTCGAATACGGCTTGCCGGGTGCGGTGTCGACCTGGGTGCGCAGCCGGGGCACGGCGGCCGACAGTTGCGCGCCGGTCGCGCTGCCTCGGGCCAGCAGTTCCCGATGGGTCTCGTCGGCCACGTCGGCCAGCCAGGCATCGATATCGCCCTCGACGGCCTGGGCCAGATACTTCCCGTAGGCGCGGCGCTGCTTGATCGCGAGCGCGTCGGCCACCGCGGCCTGCAGGACGGGAACCATGACGACCGGCGCGACGAACATGGTCCGGCGCATCGCCAGCAGCCGCAGCAGCGACCGATCCTCGTAGAGGGCGTGCTCCACGTCCGCCGGAGCCAGGCCACGCGTGCGGGCGCCGACCGCGAGGAACACCGTCGCGGGATCGGTGGCGTGCAGGGCGACCATCGAATCGGCGATATCCGCGGGATCGGTACCGCGGGATTCGACAGCGAGCCGATGCCGCCGCGCCAGCCGCGCGCGTCGCTGAGCGACCGTAATCGAACGCATGGGCGAATCCTAGCCTGCTCGGGCCGCGTCGAGGACGACATCCGCACCCCGCAGTAGTGGGAAGGATGTGGGACACGCTGTCGTTGATCATGAGGCGAACGACAGTCACCGAGACCGCACCTGCACGCGGGCGGCTGCGCGCCCTCCGGACGCGAGACCACACAGGAGAACTCATGACGGAAAACCCGGCCCCGGTCTCGAACTGGGACGGTGCGGCACTGGATCTGCCGGCGTATTTCGCCCGCATCGGCTTCACCGGAACGCCGGCGCCGACCCTCGACACCCTGCGCGCGCTGCAGTACGCGCACACCACCACCATCCCGTTCGAGAACATCGAACCGGTGCTGAAACGTCCGGTGCTGCTGGATCTTCCGTCGTTGCAGGACAAGATCGTCCGATCCCGCCGCGGCGGCTACTGCTACGAGAACGTGGGCCTGTTCGCCGCCGCGCTGGAACGGATCGGCTTCGGCGTCACCGGTTTACACGGGCGCGTGAGTATGGGCGCGGGCGGTGAGATCCGCCCGGCGACGCACGCCCTGCTGCGCGTGACCACCGCCGACGACGAGCGGGTATGGCTGTGCGATGTGGGTTTCGGTTCCGGGCCGTTGGCCCCGCTCGAGCTGAATCCCGATGCGGGGGAGGTGCGCGCCGGCGACTGGCGATTCCGGCTGGAACGCACGCGCGGCGAACTCGATTCGCAACTGTGGGTGCTGCATCACTTCGCCCGCGACGGCTGGATCGACCGCTACAGCTTCACCATGAATCCGCAGTACCGCATCGACTACGCGGTCGGCAACCACTTCGTCTCCACCTTCCCGCGCTCGCCGTTCGTGACCCGGCCGTACGTGCAGCGATTCCGGCCGGACCGGCACGACGTCATCGACAACACCACCTGGATCACCGAATATCCGGACGGCACCTCGCACAGCCGCGATCTGCCGCCGGCCGATCTGCCGAAGATCCTGGCGGCCGAATTCGATATCGACCTCGACGACGCGGACGCGGCGACACTGGCGGCGGGGGAGTGGCTGCGCCGCTGACCGGCGGCCCGCGCGGGGCGGGCGATTACCGCACCGCGGCGGCGCACGGCGGTAGTGTCGGCCGCGTGCGCACCGGATCGAAGTTGTTCGCCCTGCTCGCCGCCCCGATTCTCGCTGCCGCCGCCTGTTCCGGAGACAGTTCCGCCGACCGGCTCGACCGCAGCGTGCACACCTTCGCCGAGGCGTTGAGTCACGGTGATCCCGCCGCCGCGGCCGCCGTGACCAGCGATCCGGCGCAGGCCACGACCACCCTCGGCGCCCTCTTCGACAGCCTCGGCAAGAAGGTGCGCGTCGACGTGCGCTCGGTGGACCGGTCCGACCACCACGCGACGTTCGGCCTCGCCACCACCTGGACCTTCGGCACGGCCGGAAATCAGTGGACCTACACCACCACCGGCACCGCCGACGAATCCGGCGACCAGTGGAAGGTCCGGTGGAATCCGGCCACCGTGGCGCCCGGCCTCGAGACCGGGCCGCTGTCCTACGACACCGTGGCCCCGCAACTGGCCGCGCGCGTGCTCGACCGTGACGGCGCGGAATTGATGACCCAGCAGGTCGTCACCCTGGTGCAACTGGCGCCCGGCGCCGACCCGAATGCCGTTGCGGCCGTACTGGGACCGATCGATCCGAGTATCACCGCGGCGAGCCTGCGCCAGGACATGGACAAGGCGCAGGGCAAACCCGTCACCGCGATCGCGTTGCGGGCCGATGATCTCGCCCCGGTGCAGGATCGGCTCGCCGCGCTGCCGAACGTCACGCTGGCACCGCAGACCCGGCTGCTCACCGTCGACAAGACGCTGACCTCGCCGGCCCTGTCCGGCGTGAGCGACCTCTGGCAGCACAGTACCGACGCCGCGGCCGGCTGGGCCGTGCGCGCGCAGGCCGCCGACGGCGTCCACACGGTGGGCGGACAGGACCCGAAACCCGTCGCCGACATCAGGACCACTCTCGACACCGGAATGCTGCGCCGCGCCGAGGCCGCGCTCGCGCCGATCCCGACTCCGGCCGCGATGGTGGTGCTGAGACCGTCCACGGGTGACGTTCTCGCCGTGGGGCAGAACGCGCCCGCCGACGCGCAGGGGCCGATCGCGCTGACCGGGCTGTACCCGCCGGGTTCGACCTTCAAGACGGTCACCGTGTCGGCCGCGTTGCAAGCCGGGCAGGTCACCGCCGACACGATGCTCGCCTGCCCCGGCACCGAGAACATCGAGGGCCGGCAGATCCCCAACGACAACAACTTCGATCTCGGCACCGTCGCCTTGCACACCGCTTTCGCGCGGTCCTGCAACACCACCATGGGACGGCTGGCGGTGAACCTGCCGCCCGATGGGCTGACCCGCGCGGCCGCGCAACTCGGCCTCGGTGTGGATTTCACCGCCCCCGGCATGACCACGGTGACCGGAAAGGTGCCCACCGCAGACACTTCCGCGCTGCGGGTCGAGGAGGGCATCGGCCAGGGCCGGGTGACGGCGTCGCCGTTCGGCATGGCGTTGGTCGCCGCGACCGTCGCTCACGGTTCGGTGCCGGCGCCCACCATCGTGGCGGGATCGCCCGGGACCGCGGACCGGACGCCGGAGCCGGTGCCCGCGCCGGTGCTCGATCAGGTGAAATCCATGATGCGCGAGACGATTACGAACGGCACGGCCACCAGTCTCGCCGACATTCCCGGCATGCTCGGCAAGACGGGCACGGCCGAATACATCGACGACACCCACGCGCACGGCTGGTTCGTCGGCATCGACGGCGATCTGGCACTGGCGGTGTTCGTCGCCGATGCCGGCAGCTCGACGCCGGCGGTCGAGGCGGCCGGACGTTTCCTGCGGAATCAGTAGTAGCACGCCCTGCGATCGAGTGAAGTTCGTCACATATACTCTCGCTGTATAGCGGATTGATCTCGACCGCATCGCATGGTGGTCACACATATTCGGCACAGATCTCGCTCCGGCGTCAAAGCGGCCCGTCACGCCCGCTACACTCGTCCGGGAACACGCGCGGGACCTGACCCCGCGCGCGGTAAGTCACGGATCGCGGAGAAACTCGGAGTAGTGCCATCGAAACCGGCCAAGTGATCGCAGGGCATTACCGCCTGGTCGAGCGGATTGGTAGCGGCGGCACAGGCGTCGTCTGGCGTGCCGTCGACGAACGACTCGAACGGTCGGTCGCGATCAAGCAGATCCTCACCCAGCCCAGTCTGCCGCCGGGTGAGAAAGAGATCGTGCGTCAGCGCGCGTCTCGGGAGGCCCGCAACGCGGCCCGCTTCCAGCACCCCAACGCGATCGTGGTCTTCGATATCACCGACCACGAGGGCGATCCCTGCCTGATCATGGAATATCTGCCGTCGCAGAGCCTGGCCGTGGTGCTGTCCTCGCAGGGGACGCTGCCGCTGCTGCAGGTGGCGCGCATCGGCGAGCAGATCGCCTCGGCGCTGGTGGCCGCCCATCGCGCCGGCATCGTGCACCGAGACATCAAGCCCGGCAACGTGTTGCTCGGCGACAACGGCACCGTGAAGATCACCGACTTCGGTATCTCGAAGGCCAAGGGTGACGTCAACCTCACTGCCACCGGCCTGATCTCCGGCACCGCCGCCTACCTGGCTCCCGAGGTCGCCCGCGGGGCGGAACCCAGCCCGGCCGCCGACGTATTCGCCCTGGGCGCAACGCTTTTCCATGCCCTCGAAGGGGAACCGCCCTACGGCACCAATCCGAATCCGCTGGCGCTGCTGTACGCCGCGGCCAACGGTCAGCTGAGCCAGCCGCGCAACGCCGGCCCGCTCACCGATCTGCTGCTGGATCTGCTGAGCTTCGAGCCGGAGGACCGGCCGAGCATGACCGACGTGCGCGATCAGCTGGCCGATTTCGCGGATCAGGCCGCCGATGCCGAATCGACCCGGATGCTGGCCACCCACCGCGGCGGTGGTCGCCGCCAGGCCACCCGCACACTGGATCGCCGTGCGGCACAGGCGGATATCTCCACTGCGGAGATGATGGCCACCGCGGCGGTGCTCTCCGAGCCGGAGATGCAGCCGGTGCGGCCCGCCGCGGCCGCCGCGCATCCCACCCGCTCCCATCCGGTGCCCCCGGCTGCCGAGCCCGCACCGACCCGCAATGCGAAGCCGTGGGTGTTCGCCGGTGGTTTCGCCGCCGGTCTGGTGATCGTCGCCGCGGCGCTGTATCTGATGTTCGGCGGCGCCAAGACGGAATCGCCGGGCTCGCAGGCACATTCGCCGGCGGCGACCGCCACCGCGCAGGCGGGTACCTCGACGCAGAGCGTCGCGGCCGTGGGACAGACCAAGAGCGCCGGGAAGACGGATGTCGGCTCGGCGGCCGGTGTCATCCAGAACTTCTACGACGCCCTCGTCGACCAGAACACCGGCACCGCGTGGAATCTGCTCACTCCCGCGGCGCAGCAGGTGTACGGCAGCCAGCAGGCGTTCGCGACCTATTGGAAGCAGAACCAGATCACGGCGTACAACACCATCGAGGGCGCACGCGGCGGCGGCAGCGCCAATTCCGACGGCTCGGTGGATATGTCGGTCGCCAGCATCACCTACGGCGGTCAGTCCAAGTCGATCGAACTCCGCGTCGTGGTGGGCAGCAGCGGGAAGCTGCTGATCGACAGCGACACCCACTGATTCCGCCGCGCGCGGTGCCTCCGCCCACGGGCGGAGGCGTCGATCCGTCCGCGGTAGCTGTCACCTCCGGTGTGCCCCCGGTAGGGTCGAGGCGGTGAGCACTCGGCAGCTGCTGAACGACGAACGGGCCGAACTGATTACGCTTCTGCGTGATCTGAGCGACGACGAATGGGAGGCGCCCTCCCTGTGCGCGGGGTGGCGGGTGCGTGATGTGGTGGGGCACCTGCTCTACGACGAGATCTCCCTGCTGGGCTACGCCCGCTTCGCCCTCGGCTACCGCCTGAACACCGACCGGGTCAACAACGGTCTCGTCGACCGGGTGCGCGACCTCACCCCGGCGCAGCTCATCGAGCGATTCGAGAACTCCGGACAGCGCATCACCGGCAAGTGGCCGAGCCTGGGCCTGGCCGACATCCTGGTGCATCAGCAGGACATCCGCCGTCCGCTCGGCCGGCCCCGCACGATTCCCGCCGACCGCCTGGTCGCGGTGCTGCGCCATCCCGACCCGTTCGCCGGCCCGCGCAAATACACCCGCGGCCTGCGCTTCGTCGCCACCGACGTGGAGTGGTCCGCCGGCACCGGCCCGGAAGTCCGTGGGCCGGGCGAGGCGCTGGCGCTGGCCGTAGTGGGCCGCCCCGTCGCCCTGGAAGACCTCTCCGGTGAGGGAGTGGCCACGCTGCGCCGCCGTCACGGCGTGTGATCCGCCGCAGCGACCGCCGACCGCGAATGCCGCTGTCGCGCAGCGGTTTCGGTCTCGGCCGGCCAGTCGGCGAGTAGGCGCGGAGCGGTCGCGCTCGGCGAGTCGGGCTCGACCGTGTAAGTGATCGACGCCTGATCGAAGTCGTCGGGCAGTCGGCGAAGACCGGGCCGTACGTGTTGTGCGGCCGGCCCGCATGGTGGTTGTGGAGCGCCGGCATGGGCCCGACGCCCTCGAGGCCCGTTTCGCCACGCCGCCCTTCCGCCATATCGCCGAGGTCCCGGACGTGATCCTGGCCGGGCCGGTGCCGCCGTATCGCCTGGTGCCGAAACGAGTCGCGGCGGCCGCGGCCGGAGGTGGGGGCGTGCCGCCGCGTCCGGCTCGGGCGGCGGATATCCACTGGCGCCGACCCGATAGGCTGGTAGGCGGTCCGGAGCTTTCGCTTCGATGTGATGACCAGCACAGACCGGCCGGACAGACAAGGATTTCACACCGCTATGACTAGCCGCATCGAGCTCGCCCGCGTGGATCTGCGCGGACGTACGCCCTCCGCTGCCGAACTGCGCGCGGCCCTGCCGCGCGGGGGAGTGGACGTGGACTCGGTGCTGCATCATGTGCGGCCGGTGGTGGAGGCGATCCGTGATCGCGGGGTCGAGGCGGCGCAGGAATTCAGCGCGAAATTCGACGGCATCGCCCCGGCGAGCGTGCGCGTCCCGGCCGCCGAACTCGACACAGCCCTCGCCGAGCTGGATCCGGCCGTGCGCGCGGCGCTCGAGGTGGCCATCGAACGCACCCGCAAGGTGCATGCCGATCAGCGCCGCACCGACACCACCACCGAGGTGGTGCCCGGCGGTACCGTCACCGAACGCTGGGTGCCGGTCGAGCGCGTCGGTCTCTACGTGCCCGGCGGCAATGCCGTCTACCCGTCCAGTGTCGTCATGAACGTCGTCCCCGCGCAGGCCGCGGGCGTGGACTCGCTGGTGGTGGCCTCGCCGCCGCAGGCGCAGTTCGGCGGACTGCCGCATCCGACGATTCTCGCCGCCGCGAAACTGCTCGGCGTCGAGGAGGTGTGGGCCGTCGGCGGCGCCCAGGCGGTCGCGTTGCTGTCCTACGGCGGCACCGACACCGACGGCGCGCAGCTCGCGCCCGTCGACATGATCACCGGCCCGGGCAACATCTATGTCACCGCCGCCAAGCGGCTGTGCCGCGGCCTCGTCGGCATCGACGCCGAAGCCGGCCCCACCGAGATCGCGATCCTCGCCGACGCCACCGCCGACCCGGCGCACGTGGCCGCCGATCTGATCTCCCAGGCCGAACACGATGTGCTCGCCGCCAGCGTGCTCGTCACCGACAGCGCGGCGCTGGCCGATGCGGTCGACGCCGCGATCACGACCCAGCTCGAGGTGGTCAAGCACCGGCAGCGGGTGTCGGAGGCGCTGTCCGGCAAGCAGTCCGGCGTCGTGCTCGTCGACGATGTCGAGCAGGGGTTGCGGGTGGTCAACGCCTACGCCGCCGAACACCTCGAGATCCAGACCGCCGACGCGGCCGCCGTCGCCGGACGGGTCCGCAGCGCGGGTGCGGTGTTCGTCGGCGCGTGGTCGCCGGTGAGCCTCGGCGACTACTGCGCCGGATCGAATCACGTGCTGCCCACCGCCGGGTGCGCGCGCCACTCCTCGGGGCTGAGCGTGCAGACCTTCCTGCGCGGTATCCATGTCGTCGAATACAGCGAAGCCGCGCTGAAAGACGTTGCCGGACACGTGGTCTCCCTGGCCAACGCCGAGGATCTGCCCGCCCACGGGCAAGCCGTGCAGGTGCGTTTCGAGGCCCTGTCATGACCGCCACCGCCGATATCCCGGGCGCCGCGGCGACCCTCGACGATCTGCCGCTGCGCGAGAACCTGCGCGGCAAGAGCCCGTACGGCGCACCGCAACTGGCGGTGCCGGTTCAGCTGAACACCAACGAGAATCCGCATCCGCCGAGCCGCGCGCTGATCGACGACGTGGCCGAATCCATTCGCGCCGCCGCCGCCGACCTGCACCGCTACCCCGATCGCGACGCGGTCGCGCTGCGCACCGACCTGGCCGCGTACCTGACCCGTCAGACCGGCGTCGCCGTGCAGACGGCGAACGTGTGGGCGGCCAACGGATCCAACGAGATTCTGCAGCAGCTGCTGCAGGCCTTCGGTGGTCCCGGCCGCAGCGCACTCGGCTTCGTGCCCTCGTATTCGATGCACCCGATCATCTCCGAGGGCATCGACACCGAGTGGATCGAGGCCGAGCGCAACAGCGACTTCTCCCTCGACATCGACTACGCCGCCGCGGTGATCGCCGACCGCCGCCCCGATGTGGTGTTCGTGACGAGTCCGAACAACCCGACCGGACATTCGATCGCCCTCGCCGATCTGGAGCGTCTGCTCGAGGCGGCGCCGGGCATCGTGGTGGTCGACGAGGCGTACGGCGAGTTCTCCGCCGCGCCCAGCGCGCTCGCGCTCATCGACCGATATCCGGCGAAGCTGGTGGTCAGCCGCACCATGAGCAAGGCCTTCGCCTTCGCCGGTGGGCGGCTCGGCTATCTGGTCGCCGCGCCCGCGGTGATCGAGGCGATGCTGCTCGTGCGACTGCCGTACCACCTGTCGGTGGTCACCCAGGCCGCCGCCCGCGCCGCGCTGCGCCACGCCGACGAAACCCTGGCCAGTGTCGCCGAACTCGCTGCGCAGCGGGAACGGGTGGCTACGGCGTTGCGCGAGATGGGGTTCGAGGTGGTGACCTCGGATGCGAACTTCCTGCTGTTCGGCTACTTCGCCGACGCATCCCGCACCTGGCAGCGCTATCTGAACGAGGGCGTGCTGATCCGCGACGTCGGCATTCCCGGCTATCTGCGCACCACCATCGGACTGGCCGCCGAGAACGACGAATTCCTGCGCGTGAGCGAGATGCTGGTGGCCACCGAGGTGATCTCCCGATGAGTACGGAAGCGAGTATGAATCGAACCGCCCGGGTGGAACGCACCACCCGCGAATCCAGCATCGTGGTCGAGCTGAATCTCGACGGCACGGGCCGGACCGACATCTCCACCGGCGTCCCGTTCTACGACCACATGCTCACCGCCTTCGGCCAGCACGGCAGCTTCGATCTGACCGTGCAGGCCAAGGGTGATATCGAGATCGAGGCCCATCACACGGTCGAGGACACCGCCATCGTCATCGGGCAGGCGCTCGGTGAGGCGCTGGGCGACAAGAAGGGCATCCGCCGCTTCGGCGACTGCTACATCCCGATGGACGAAACCCTCGCCCACGCCGTCGTCGACGTGTCCGGCCGCCCGTACTGCGTCCACGACGGCGAGCCGGAACGGCTGCTGCACACCGTGATTCCCAGCGCCGGTCCCGGTGCCTCGTATTCCACGGTGCTGAACCGGCACGTCTTCGAATCGATCGCCCTCAACGCCCGTATCGCGCTGCACGTGCGCGTGCTGTACGGCCGCGACCAGCACCACATCACCGAGGCCGAATTCAAGGCAGTCGCACGGGCTTTGCGCGCCGCCGTCGAACCGGATCCCCGGGTCACCGGTGTGCCGTCCACGAAGGGAACGCTGTGAAATCGGTTGTGCTGCTGGACTACGGCTCCGGCAATCTGCATTCCGCGGCGCGCGCGCTGGCCCGCACCGGCGCGGAGGTCACCGTCACCGCCGATCCCCAGGCCGCGCTCGATGCCGACGGCCTGGTCGTACCCGGTGTCGGCGCCTTCGCCGCGTGCATGGCCGGACTGACCCAAGTGCGCGGGGAGCGGATCATCGGCACCCGGCTCGCCGGCGGCCGTCCGGTGCTCGGCATCTGTGTGGGCATGCAGATCATGTTCGAGCGCGGCGTCGAATTCGGGGTCGAGTCCGAGGGCTGCGGGCAGTGGCCGGGCACGGTGGAACGGCTTCCGGCGCAGATACTTCCGCATATGGGTTGGAACACCGTGCAGGCGCCCGCCGACAGCGTCCTGTTCGCCGGGATGGATCCCGAGACGCGCTTCTACTTCGTGCACTCCTACGCGGCGCAGAAGTGGGAATGGGACGACAACGGCACCATCGCCCCGGCGAAGCTGATCTGGGCCGAACACGGCGGGCCGTTCCTCGCCGCGGTGGAGAACGGGCCGTTGTGCGCCACCCAGTTCCACCCGGAGAAGTCCGGCGACGCGGGTGCGCAGCTGCTGCGCAACTGGGTCGGCTCGCTGTAGGGGCTGTAGAGCTACGTCTGCGGCGGCAGGGTGTCGACCCGCCCGGCGAGCCAGCGGCCGTCGACGTTGTCCAGGAACACCCGCAGCTGGGACCGTTCGGGGCGGGGCAGGCCCAGCGTGGCATCGCTACGTTCGGATCGATCCACGGTCACCACGACCTGCGAATGTTCGGGGTCGGCCACATCGGTGCGGCATTCCACCGAGTTGGCCTCGGAGCGGACGTGCACCGAGGTCACGTGCGCCTGCCGATCGGCCGCCGACGCGGCGAACTGGTCGTGGAACGCGCCGGTGGACAACTCCAGCACACGGCGGTCGTAATCGTCGTAGCCCGCCCAGTCGTAGGTGGTGAACTGTCGCCCGAAGTCGCAGGCCGCCAACTGAATCGGGTCGGTGGGCGCGGCCACTGCCGTCGGGGGCACGAGCATCGCGGCGCCTGCGGCCCCGCACGACAACGCGAACATGATGGGCCGCAACGTGATCCGCGACATGGGTGAAGATCCTCTTCGTCGACAACGATGGCAGTACGTGCCCCCGACCCAGGGTACGTACGCGGAGACCGTCGGTCCGGACCTCCTGCGCACAGTGACACACGCAGTCTTCGGATTGCCCGGCGTTGTCCAGTTCAAACGTGTGATGCGCCTCCTCGCAGGCAGTGACCGGCGTCCCATTTGCGCCATCCCGGCACCGCGACGCCAACCGGTAGCCAGTAGGCTGCACACGTGAGTCTTGTGCTGCTACCCGCCGTCGATGTCGCCAATGGTGAGGCCGTGCGCCTGGTTCAGGGGGAGGCCGGCAGCGAAACCAGCTACGGCGCGCCCCGCGATGCCGCGCTGGCCTGGCAGGAGGCGGGCGCCGAATGGGTGCATCTGGTGGATCTGGACGCGGCCTTCGGGCGCGGCTCCAACCGCGAACTGCTCGCCGAGGTCGTCGGTGAGCTGGATGTGAAGGTCGAGCTGTCCGGCGGCATCCGCGACGACGACTCGCTGAAGGCCGCGATGGCCACCGGCTGCGCCCGGGTCAACCTGGGTACCGCGGCACTCGAGGATCCGCAGTGGTGCGCCCGCGCCATCGCCGAATACGGCGATCGGGTCGCGGTCGGGCTGGACGTGCGGATCATCGACGGCGACTACCGGTTGCGGGGCCGTGGCTGGGTCAGCGACGGCGGTGACCTGTGGGAGGTGCTCGAGCGCCTGGAGCGCGACGGCTGCGCCCGCTACGTGGTCACCGACGTGAGCAAGGACGGCACGCTGCAGGGGCCCAACCTCGACATTCTGCGGCAGGTGTGCGCGGCCACCGAGGCGCCGGTGATCGCCTCCGGCGGTGTCTCCACTCTCGACGATCTGCGTGCCATCTCCGGGCTGGTGTCCGACGGGGTGGAAGGCGCGATCGTCGGAAAAGCTTTGTACGCCGGGCGTTTCACGCTGCCCGAGGCGCTGGACGCGGTTCGCTGACGTGACCTCCGCCGTCTCCGACCCGGCCGCGCTGCTCGCGACGGCGAGCGAGATATTGGACGGTGCGGCACCGCGTTTCGTCGAAGGGTTGGGGGCGCCGAGCGCGGTCCAGAAGGGCCGCGGCGACTTCGCCACCGCACTGGATCTGGAACTCGAGCGCACCCTGTCGCAGCAGCTGGCCGACCGCACCGGAATCCCGGTGCACGGCGAGGAATTCGGCGGGCCGGAACTGAGCTCGGGCACCGCCTGGGTGCTCGATCCCATCGACGGCACCTTCAACTACTCTGCGGGCCATCCGCTGTCGGCGATGCTGTTGGCGCTGGTGGCCGACGGACAGCCCGTTCTCGGTCTGACCTGGCTGCCGCTGCTGGACCGCCGGTACGCCGCGGCGGCCGGCGGGCCGCTGCTGCTCAACGGAAAACCGTTGCCGCCCTTGGAACCCGGCCGTCTCGCGGAGGCGATGATCGGCTTCGGCGCGTTCAACATCGACGCCCACGGCCGGATCCCGGGCCGGTTCCGCTTCGACCTGCTGGGCGCGCTGAGCCGGCTGTCGAGCCGGGTGCGCATGCACGGATCCACCGGCATCGACCTGGCCTACACCGCGTCCGGGGTGCTCGGCGGCGCGGTCGTCTTCGGGCACCATCCGTGGGACAACGCCGCCGGAGTGGCGCTGGTACGCGCCGCGGGCGGTGTGGTGACCGATCTGCGCGGCGACGAATGGTCGATCACCTCGCGGTCGGTGCTGGCCGCCGCGCCCGGGGTGCACGAAGAGTTACTGGACATGATCGACAGCGCCGTCGACCGCGCCTCCGAGCGCAACGAGAATTCGGAAGGGACGCAATGACACTGGCGGTACGCGTGATTCCGTGCCTGGACGTCGACGCCGGCCGGGTGGTCAAGGGCGTGAACTTCGAGAATCTGCGCGATGCGGGCGACCCGGTGGAACTGGCCGCCGCCTACGACGCCCAGGGCGCCGACGAGTTGACCTTCCTCGACGTCACGGCCTCGAGCGGTGATCGCGGCACCATGATCGACGTGGTGACCCGCACCGCCGAGCAGATCTTCATCCCGCTCACCGTAGGCGGTGGCGTGCGCACCGTCGAGGATGTGGACCGGCTGCTGCGCGCGGGCGCGGACAAGGTATCGGTGAACACCGCGGCGATCGCGAACCCGGAGATCCTGCGCGAGATGTCGCAGCGCTTCGGTTCGCAGTGCATCGTGCTGTCGGTCGACGCGCGCCGCGTGCCCGACACCGGCTCGCCCACCCCGTCCGGCTGGGAGGTGACCACTCACGGCGGTAAACGCGGCACCGGCATCGATGCGGTCGAGTGGGCGGTGCGCGGCGCCGAACTCGGTGTCGGCGAGATCCTGCTCAACTCGATGGACGCCGACGGCACCAAGGGCGGTTTCGACCTGCCGATGATCAGCGCGGTGCGCGCCGCGGTCTCGGTGCCGATCATCGCCAGCGGCGGCGCCGGCGAGGTCGACCATTTCGCGCCCGCGGTGCGGACGGGCGCCGACGCGGTACTGGCCGCGAGCGTCTTCCACTTCGGCGATCTGACGATTCCTCAGGTCAAATCCGCGATGCGGGCCGAGGGCATCACCGTCCGCTGAGGCCGGACGGCATCCTCCGCCCAGCACGCTCAGTTCCGACAGGACAGGTATAACGATGGCTATGAGTTTGGATCCCGCCGTCGCCGCCCGGCTCAAGCGCAACGAGGCGGGGCTGGTCGCGGCGATCGCGCAGGAACGCGGCACCGGCGATGTGCTGATGATGGCGTGGATGGACGACGAGGCCCTGGCCCGCACCCTCGCTACCCGCAAGGCCACCTACTATTCGCGCTCGCGGCAGCAGTACTGGGTCAAGGGCGAGACCTCGGGACATACGCAATACGTGCACGAGGTGCGGCTGGACTGTGACGGCGATGCCGTGCTGCTGATCGTCGACCAGCAGGGCGCGGCTTGCCACACCGGCACCCACACCTGCTGGGACGTGGATCTGCTGCTCGCCGACGCGAGCTGAACCGGTCAGCGGGCGGCGCCGGCCGTCGCCTCGGTGGCCGGCGGGTCGGGGAGTCCGTCGGCGCGCCCGATGCCCCGGGACAGGCCCGCGTCGAGCTGCGCTACCAGCGCCTCACCGAGAGTGAGCAGCTGTTCGACCTGCTCGTCGTCGATGCCGTCGAACACCAGCCCCCGCACGCCTTCCAGGTAGGCCGGGGTGGCCTTCTGTACCTGTTCGAAACCCTCGTCGGTGAGCACCGCATAGGCGCCGCGGCGGCCGCGCACCACGTCGCGGCGCGCCCAGCCCAGCCGTTCCAGCTTCGTCACCACATGCGACAGCCGTGATAGCGAAGCATTTGCCCTATTGGCCAGTTCGCTGAGTTGCAGGCGATGTCCGGGCTCCTCGGACAGCAGTGCCATGAGGAAATACTCGAAATGCGTCATACCGGCTTCGCGTTGCAGCTGGGTGTCCATTGCCGCCGGTAATCGCGTCGTCAGCGCGACCAGAGTCCGCCACGCTCGCCGTTCGGTGGGATTGAGCCATTCCGTCACTTCGCGCCCTCTCTTGCAGCCCAGTGACGCAAATCTCGGTTCACCGTCACTCGCGACCAACAAGTTTGCCACGACTTCGCTCGCTGGTCAGCCGGGTTGCCGATGACGTGACAGCGATCACGCCGGGGCGCGATCACGACGCTGTCGGTTCACTCCCTGATATCGCCTGGTGGACGCGTGTCGTTAGCAGTGTCCGGCGCGGTGACCACGCCGGCTTCGGCGCGGCGGGCCGAGCGTGCTCGCCATTGTTTGCGTAGCAGTAGCACGAGCAGCACCACGAAGATCGCGGCCGCCACGACGGCGCCGACCAGTGAGGCGCCGCGGAAGCCGGGCGCGTCGACGTCGAGCACGCGTTCCCCGGCGTGCGCGGCGCTGTTACCGCCCAGCACGATGGTCAGCGTCATCAGATTGGGCAGGGCCACGATCAATGCCAGCACCGCCGCGGCGCCGGCAGCGAATTTGCCGGCTCGGGTGCGCCATACCCGCACCGCGCCCAGCAGGAGCAGCAGGGGGATCAGCGTGCACAGGAACCCGATCGCCAGGCCCGACCAGATGCCCTGGGCGAAGCTGCCGTGCCCGGACATACCGGCGATCCGCTGCGCCCACCAGCGCGGAATGAAGGCCGACAGCACGAAATAGGCGACGACCAGCACGATGATGACCGCGAGCAGGCCGAGGGCTCGATTCCGCCACACGGTGGCTCGGGGTTTGGTCCCGGAGTTCGTGAGGGAGCTCGTCGATGTCATGAATCCAGCGTATGCGCGAGGCGCGCGCCGACGCCGGGAGAATCGTGTCGTATCGGGCCGTCAGTGCGCTCTCACCAGGGCAAAGGCGGCCGTGCACCCGGAGGCGGCCCAGGGTGTGTCCAGTAGTCGATTCAGGCCCGGCGCTCGCGCAGGGCGGCCAGCGCGGCGTCGGCGTGGACGTTCGCGCGCAGTTCGCCCGAGATCACCGCGAGTACCGTGCGGTCGGTGTCGATCACGAAGGTCTGCCGCTTCACCGGCAGGAAGTTGCCGAGCAGACCGCCGATCGCCCCGGAACGCTTGACGCCGAACCGTTCCGCCACCGCGCCGTCGCGATCGGACAGCAGCGGATAGCCGAGGGTCTGCGCCTGCGCGAAACCGGCTTGGGTGTCGACCGAATCGGTGCTGATTCCCGCGCAACTCGCGCCCAGGGCCGCGAATTCGCTTGTCAGATCACGGAAATGGCAGGCCTCGGCGGTGCACACGGGAGTATTGGCGGCGGGGAAGAAGAACAGCGTCAACGGCCCGTCGGCCAGCAACGCATCGAGCGACCGGACGGTGCCGGTCTGATCGGGAAGTTCGAACCCGGGTGCGCGCTGGCCTTTTTTCACAGTCGCGAGGGTACCGGGCGGCACGGTCGCCCGGTACCCGCCGCGGATCGCGGGGGTCGCGGCGGGGCCAGGAAATCTCGGTTGCGGCCGACTGGAATGATGAGCGATATGCACGGCGCCGCATTCGACCGTCCGGAAACCGCAACCACCACCACTCGGGACCAGTTCCGCGTGCTCGCGGCCGCGCACCGGGTGGTGCCGGTGACGCGCAAGGTGCTGGCGGATTCGGAGACCCCGCTGTCCGCCTATCGGAAGCTGGCCGCGGACCGGCCGGGCACCTTCCTGCTGGAGTCGGCCGAGAACGGTCGTTCGTGGTCGCGCTGGTCGTTCATCGGCGCCGGCAGCCCCACCGCGCTGACGGTCGTCGACGGCCAGGCGGCCTGGCTGGGCGCCACCCCCGCCGACGCCCCGGCCGGCGGCGATCCGCTGGAGGCGCTGCACGACACCCTGGAACTGCTGCGCACCGAGCGCCTGCCCGGCCTGCCGCCGCTGACCGGTGGGCTGGTCGGCTATCTGGGCTACGACATCGTGCGTCGTATCGAACGGCTGCCGGAACTGACCGCCGACGATCTGCGGGTCCCGGAGATGGTGCTGCTGCTGGCCGCGGATCTGGCCGCCTTCGACCATCACGAGGGCGCCATCACCCTGATCGCCAACGCGGTGAACTGGAACGGCACCGACGAGCGTGTCGACGAGGCCTACGACGACGCCGTCGCCCGGCTCGACCGGATGACTGCGGCGCTGGCCGCACCCGCCGAATCGACCGTGTCCGTCTTCGATCGTCCCGAGCCGGACTACATCCGCCGCCGCACCAGCGAGGACTTCGGTGCGGGCGTGCGGCGGCTGGTCGGCGAGATCGAGGCCGGCGAGGCGTTCCAGGTGGTGTTGTCGCAGCGGTTCGAGATGGACTTCGACGGCGAACCGCGCGATGTGTACCGGATGCTGCGCGCCTCGAATCCGAGCCCGTACATGTATCTGATGCACATTCCCGACGGTGCGGGCGGCACCGCCTTCTCCATCGTCGGATCGAGTCCGGAATCGCTGGTGACGGTCAAAGACGGTGTGGCGACGACACATCCGATCGCCGGCACCCGGTGGCGTGGCGCCACCGAAGAGGACGATGTGCTGCTCGAGAAGGATCTGCTCTCCGACGAGAAGGAGAACGCCGAACACCTCATGCTCGTCGACCTGGGTCGCAACGACCTGGGCCGGGTGTGCGAGCCGGGCACCGTGCGCGTCACCGAATACCGCCACATCGAGCGCTACAGCCACGTGATGCATCTGGTGTCGACGGTGACCGGGCGGCTGGCGGCCGGTCGTATCGCCCTCGACGCCGTACGCGCCTGCTTCCCGGCCGGCACGCTCTCGGGTGCGCCCAAGGTGCGGGCCATGGAGTTGATCGAGGAGAACGAGCCCACCCGCCGCGGCGTCTACGCCGGGGTCGTCGGCTACCTCGACTTCGCCGGCGACGCCGATACCGCGATCGCGATCCGCACCGCGCTGCTCAAGGACGGCATCGCCTATGTGCAGGCCGGTGCCGGCATCGTCGCCGATTCCCAGCCCGACTACGAGGACGAGGAATCGCGCAACAAGGCGATGGCCGTTCTCAAGGCCGTCGCGGCCGCCCGCACCGTACGCACCTTCACCTCCGAACCCGACGGCACCCTGCTATGAGTAACCCGGAATCCGAACCAGCCCAACGACATTCGCAGGACCAGCCGGAGGTGAGGCCCGCGCCCGGCGCGAACGACGCGTCTGCGGCCGATGCGGCAGTGCGCCCGCGGCAGTCCGATGCCGACATCTCTGCGGCACAGCGCGCGCCGATGCAGAGCGGCCCCGAGGGCGGGGGCGTCCGGTCGGGTGCCGGACAAGCCGATGGCGGCTCCCGCCTCGACGACGCCGCCGCGCAGGTGCCTCCCGGCGGTGACCCCGACCGCTATGTCCCCGAGACGGATGCGGGCGGCGCCGACAGCGTGCCCGGCAAACGCGCCCGCCCGGTGCTGCCGGTCCTCCTGCTGGCCGTCGGCGCGGCCGCGCTGTGGGGCGCCTCGCGCATGACCTGGGTGACCCTGCGGTCCTCCGACGGTCTGACCGAACCGCGCACCCAGCATCTCAACGGCGGCCTCTGGTTCGGCGCGCTCACGCCGCTGGCGCTGGTGCTGCTGGCCTCGATCGCGGCCGTGTTCGCCACCAAGGGCTGGCTGCGCCGGCTGATCGGGGTGGTGGTGGCGCTGGTCGCCGCCGTCGCAGCGGTGCCCGGCCTGGCGCTGCTGACCCAGCACGGCAAGATCGCCGAACGGGCCGCCCGGCTCGCCGAACTGCCCGCCCGCGCGCACGTCGACGCCGCCACGGCGGCCACGTTCCCGGCCGCACTCAGCGTCGTCGGTGCGCTCGCGGCCTTCGCCGCCGGAGTCCTGCTGGCCCGCATGCCCGAAACGACCGCCCGCATGTCGGGTAAGTACGACAATCCGGTGTTCCGCCGGGCCGCGGCCGCCGAACAGGTCGCCGAATTGCGCCGCACGGGTGATCCGGAATCGGCCGCCGCGGCCACCGACGCACCGCGGACGGCGACGCCGAAGTCCTCGCCGCACACCCCGGAACCGGAGTCGGGCGAACTCTCGCAGCGCGTGCTGTGGGACGCGCTCGATGCGGGCGCCGACCCGACCGACGACGAGCCGGGCCGATGAGCGCCCTACCACGCCACGCCGGGCGGCAGGCGTCACACCCCGCCGTCGGCTCGGCTTACCCTTCCATTTACTCTTTATCAGCATCGGTGAGACAGCACCTGGGGGGATTCTCAGGTAGCAAGTCCGTCTCCCCAGAAAGGATTCGAGCCAGATGACGGTACTCGACTCGATTCTCGACGGGGTCCGTGCGGATGTGGCCGCTCGGGAAGCCCTCCTGGATTTCCAGGCCGTCAAGAAGGCCGCCGCCGCGGCACCCTCGCCGCGCGACGCGCTGGCCGCTCTGCACGCGGACGGGATCGGAGTCATCGCCGAGGTCAAGCGCGCCAGCCCCTCGAAGGGTGAGCTCGCCGACATCCCGGACCCGGCCAGCCTGGCGAAGTCCTACGAGGACGGTGGCGCGCGCATCATCAGCGTGCTCACCGAGGGCCGCCGCTTCCACGGCTCGCTCGACGATCTGGACGCGGTCCGCGCGGTCGTCGACGTGCCGATCCTGCGCAAGGACTTCGTCGTCGGCCCGTACCAGATCCACGAGGCGCGCGCCCACGGCGCGGACGTGATCCTGCTGATCGTGGCCGCCCTGGAACAGGACGTGCTGGCCTCGCTGATCGATCGCACCGAATCGCTGGGCATGACCGCGCTGGTCGAGGTGCACACCGAGGAGGAAGCCGACCGGGCACTGACCGCCGGCGCCTCGGTCATCGGCGTGAACGCCCGCAACCTGAAGACCCTCGAGGTCGATCGCGACGTCTTCGCCCGCATCGCGCCCGGACTGCCCACCGAGGTCATCCGGGTCGCCGAATCCGGCGTCAGCGGCACCGCCGACCTGCTCGCCTACGCCGGTGCCGGCGCCGACGCGGTTCTGGTCGGCGAGAGCCTCGTGACCAGCGGCGATCCGCGTGCCGCCGTCTCCGAGCTGGTGACCGCGGGTACCCATCCGTCCTGCCCGCGTCCGCTGCGGCGGGGTGTCACCCGATGACCGGCGTGCACGAGCCGCTGCCCCAGGCCAGCGAGGGCGTCACCCACCGCAGCCACGAACCGGATCTCGGCGGCCACTTCGGCGTCTACGGCGGCCGGCACGTGCCCGAGGCGTTGATGGCGGTGATCGAAGAGGTCACCGCCGAATACGACAAGTCCCGCCTGGATCCCGATTTCTTGGCCGAACTCGACCGGCTGCAGCGCGATTACGCGGGCCGGCCCTCGCCGGTCTTCGAATGCAAGCGGCTCTCCGAACACGCCGGCGGCGCTCGCATCCTGCTCAAGCGCGAGGATCTGAACCACACCGGCTCGCACAAGATCAACAATGTGCTGGGCCAGGCGCTGCTCGCCCAGCGGATGGGCAAGACCCGGGTGATCGCCGAAACCGGCGCCGGTCAGCACGGTGTCGCGACGGCCACCGCCTGTGCGCTGCTCGGCCTCGAATGCGTGATCTACATGGGCGCGGTCGACACCGCGCGCCAGGCGCTCAACGTCGCGCGGATGCGGCTGCTCGGCGCCGAGGTGGTCTCGGTGACCACCGGCTCGCAGACGTTGAAGGACGCGATCAACGAGGCGCTGCGCGACTGGGTCACCAACGCGTCGGAAACCTACTACTGCTTCGGCACCGCGGCGGGCCCGCATCCGTTCCCGCTGATGGTGCGCGATTTCCAGCGCGTCGTCGGCCTCGAGGCGCGGGTGCAGGTGCAGGCGCAGACCGGCCGGCTGCCCGATGCCGTCGTGGCGTGCGTGGGCGGTGGATCGAACGCGATCGGCATCTTCCACCCGTTCCTCGACGACGAGGGCGTGCGGCTGATCGGCTACGAGGCGGCCGGCGACGGCGTCGAAACCGGCAGGCACGCGGCGACTTTCGCCGGCGGCCGGCCGGGAGCATTCCAGGGCGCCTACTCGTACCTGCTGCAGGACGAGGACGGCCAGACCATCGAATCGCATTCCATCTCCGCCGGTCTGGACTATCCCGGCGTCGGCCCCGAACACGCCTACCTGAAGGACATCGGCCGCGCCGAGTACCGGCCGATCACCGATACCGAGGCGATGGACGCGCTGCTGCTGCTCTCGCGCACCGAGGGCATCATCCCGGCCATCGAATCGGCGCACGCGGTGGCCGGCGCGTTGCAGCTGGGCCGTGAATTGGGTTCCGGCGCAATCATTCTGGTGAATCTGTCCGGACGCGGCGACAAGGACATGGATACCGCGGCGCGCTGGTTCGGCCTGTTCGACGACGCTGCCGCCACGGAGGAGAATCGCTCGTGAGCCGTCTGGAATCGACCTTCGCGGCCAGCCGCGGCGAGGGCCGCGCCGCGCTGATCGGATATCTGCCCGCGGGCTACCCGGACCTGGCCGGATCCATCGACGTGTGCACCGCGATGGTCGAATCCGGTTGCGACATCATCGAAGTCGGTATCGCCTATTCCGATCCGGTGATGGACGGCCCCACCATCCAGGCCGCCACCGAGCAGGCCCTGCGCGGAGGCGTACGGGTGCGGGACGTCTTCGGTGTCGTCGAGGCGATCACCGCCGCCGGGGGCAATGCCGTGGTGATGACCTACTGGAATCCGGTGCTGCAATACGGCGTCGATCGTTTCTCCCGCGATCTCGCCGCGGCCGGCGGTCTCGGGCTGATCACCCCCAACCTGATTCCCGAGGAGGCGGGGGAGTGGTTCGAGGCCTCCCGCGCCCACGATCTGGACCGCATCTTCCTGGTTGCTCCCTCCTCCACCGAGGAGCGCCTGGTCAAGACCATCGAGGCCAGTAGCGGATTCCTCTACGCCGCCTCCACCATGGGCGTCACCGGCGCCCGCGACGCGGTGTCCTCCGCCGCGCCGGAACTGTGCGCGCGGGTGCGTGCCCACTCCGATATCCCGGTCGGTGTCGGCCTCGGCGTGCGCAACGGTGCGCAGGCGGCCGAAATCGCTTCCTACGCCGACGGAGTGATCGTCGGCTCGGCGCTGGTCACGGCCGCGGGAC
Source organism: Nocardia sp. 852002-51101_SCH5132738 (assembly GCF_001665695.1). Lineage (NCBI taxonomy): Bacteria > Bacillati > Actinomycetota > Actinomycetes > Mycobacteriales > Nocardiaceae > Nocardia > Nocardia sp. 852002-51101_SCH5132738. The sequence continues at coordinate 44,324 of NZ_LZML01000108.1, forward strand.
AGGGACTGGACCAGGTCCGCAAGCTCACCGCGGAACTGGCCGAGGGCGTGCGTTCGGCGACTGTCGCCAGCTGATCGGAGACGCGAACTGGGCGGCGCGCGCCCCCTCCGTTACGGTGGGGCCCGTGACTTTTCCAGTCCTGGCAGACGGCGTCGATGTGCACGGTGGGGCAATACTGGCCTATATTCCCAGTCCGCCGCGAGGCGTATGGGATGTGGGGCCGTTCCCGCTGCGCGCCTATGCGATCTGCATCATCATCGGCATCATCGTCGCGATCTGGTGGGGTGAGCGGCGCTGGCGCGAGCGCGGCGGCGAGCAGGGCAAGGTGCTCGACGTGGCGATGTTCGCGGTGCCGTTCGGACTCGTCGGCGGCCGGCTCTATCACGTGGCCACCGACTGGGAGAAGTACTTCGGCGCCGGCGGGCATCCGATCAACGCGCTGAAGATCTGGGAGGGCGGTCTCGGCATCTGGGGTGCCGTGCTGCTCGGCGGTGTCGGCGCCTGGATCGGCTGCCGGGTGTATCGAATTCCGTTGCCTGCCTTCGGCGATGCCATCGCCCCGGCGATTCTGCTCGCGCAGGCCATCGGCCGCCTGGGCAACTACTTCAATCAGGAGCTCTACGGCCGCAAGACCGATCTGCCGTGGGGCCTCGAGATCTATCTGCGGTTCGATTCCGACGGCCGGCTGGACATGATGAACGGCGTTTCCACCGGCGTGGTGGAGAAGATCGTGCAGCCGACCTTCCTCTACGAGCTGATCTGGAATCTGCTCGGCGTTCTGGTGCTGGTGATGGTCGACAAACGCTGGCGGATCGGCCACGGTCGCTTGTTCGCCCTGTACGTGGCGATCTACACCTTCGGCCGCTTCTGGGTCGAGCTGCTGCGCGACGACGAGGCCACCCACATCTTCGGCATCCGGGTCAACTCCTACACCTCGGCGATCGTATTCCTCTGCGCGCTGGCGTATTTCGCCCTCGCCACCAAGGGTCGCGAGACCGCCGCCCAGCTCGCCTCCGGCGGTGAGCGCCCCTGGCCGTGGCAGTGGGGTGCGTTGCGTCGGTACGGCGCCGCCGGACAGGAAGCCGCCGCCGACAGCGCACCTGCCGCCTCGGCCGGCGAATCCGCCGCCGGCGAGAAATCGGACGAAGACGCGAAAACGGAGAAAGCTGCCGAATCCGAATCCGCGCCCACCACCTCCGCATCCGGCGAATCGGGCGAGTCCACCGCCGGCCCGTCCGATTCGGTGACGACCGGTACCGAGGCGACCGGCAACGAACTGGATCCGCCCGCCGATGACAAGGATGCGGCCGGTGTCACCACCGCCGGGAACAGCAAGCAGCGGGCCGAGGGCGAGTCGGGTAAGCCGGGCCGGAAGAAGGCGGACAAGAGCTGAGCGGGCCCACCGCTCGAATCAGGAGGACTTCGTGACCGACCCCTATCAACCGCAGCCCGGCTACGGCCCGCAGTACGGGGCTCCGGGTACCGGGCCGGGAAATCCGGGCGGCTACGGCCAATCCGGCCCCTACGGAGGCGGGCAACCGGGCCCCTACGGGCCGGCCGGCTACAGCCAGCCCTACGGCCAGCCCGCCGACCCGTACGCCCAGCCGTACGTCCCGGGCCCCGGCTACCCGCCCGCGCCCTACGGCATGGACCCGGAGGCGCCGTACGGGCGCAACATGTACGGCGAACCGTTCTCGGACAAATCGAAGCTGACCGCCGGGCTGCTGCAACTGTTCGTCGGTGGCCTCGGGATCGGCCGGTTCTATCTCGGCTACACCGGCATCGGCGTCGCCCAGCTCCTGGTCACGCTGTTCACCTGCGGTCTGGGCGGAATCTGGCCGTTCATCGACGCGATTTTGATCCTGACCGGCAAGGTTCGCGATCCGTACAACCGTCCCTTGCAGGAGTGACGACCATGTCGGTCGAATATGTGATGTGCGTCATATTTTCGTCGATTGACAGTGGCGGGAGTGCCGATCAGCGCCACTGCGGCGGCAGGACTAGGCTCGGCTCGTGATGCGACGGACAAAGATTGTGTGCACCCTCGGGCCGGCCACCGCCACCGAGGACCGGATCCGTGAACTTGTCGACAGTGGCATGGACGTGGCCCGGTTGAATTTCAGTCACGGAGAACACGCCGATCACGCCGAGAACTATCACAAGGTGCGGCACGCCGCCGAGCAGATGGGTCGTGCGGTCGGCATCCTGGCCGACCTGCAGGGGCCGAAGATCCGCTTGGGCCGGTTCATCGAGGGCCGCACCGTGTGGGCGACGGGCGAGGAGGTGCGGATCACGGTCGACGACGTGGAAGGCACCCACGATCGCGTCTCCACCACCTACAAACAGCTGTCCGAGGACGCCAAGGCCGGTGACCGGCTGCTCGTCGACGACGGCAAGGTCGGGCTGACCGTGGTCCGCGTCGAGGGCAACGACGTGGTGTGCCGCGTCACCGAGGGCGGCCCGGTCTCCAACAACAAGGGTGTCTCGCTGCCGGGTATGGACGTTTCCGTTCCGGCGTTGTCCGAGAAGGACATCGAGGATCTGGAATTCGCCCTGCGGCTCGGTGTGGACTTCATCGCCCTGTCGTTCGTGCGGTCGCCGTCGGACGTCGAGCTGGTCCACGACATCATGGATCGCGTCGGCCGCCGGGTGCCGGTGATCGGCAAACTCGAAAAGCCCGAAGCCATCGACAATCTCGAGGCGATCGTGCTCGCCTTCGACGCGATCATGGTGGCTCGCGGCGACCTCGGCGTCGAACTGCCGCTCGAGCAGGTGCCGCTGGTGCAGAAGCGCTCGATCCAGATGGCAAGGGAGAACGCCAAACCCGTCATCGTCGCCACCCAGATGCTGGAGTCGATGATCGGCAACTCCCGCCCGACCCGCGCCGAGGCCTCCGATGTCGCCAACGCTGTGCTCGACGGCGCCGACGCGGTCATGCTCTCCGGCGAGACCTCGGTCGGCCAGTATCCGATCGAAACGGTGCGGACGATGGCGCGCATCGTGCACGCCGTGGAATCGGAATCCTCGACCCGGGTGCCGCCGCTGACCCACGTCCCGCGGACCAAGCGCGGCGTGATCTCCTACGCGGCCCGCGATATCGGCGAGCGGCTCAACGCCAAGGCGCTGGTGGCCTTCACCCAGTCCGGTGACACCGTGCGCCGGCTGGCCCGCCTGCACACCACGCTGCCGCTGCTGGCGTTCACTCCGCTGCCGGAGGTCCGCAGCCAGCTGGCGCTGACCTGGGGTGTGGAAACCTTCATCGTCCCGCCGGTCGGTACCACCGACGAGATGATCGGCCAGGTCGACAAGGAACTGCTGTCGCTGAATCGCTACGCCAAGGGCGATCTCGTGGTGATCGTGGCCGGCTCCCCGCCGGGTACCGTCGGCTCCACGAACCTGATCCACGTGCATCGCATCGGCGAGGAGGACCACTGAGGTGAGTGCATCACTGGGCGAATCGGTCGGCACCGGCCGTGAGAGCGGCGGCGATCTCGCCGTCCTGCTCGGCCTGCTCGAACTCGAGGAGATCGGCGAGGACGTCTTCCTCGGTCACCATCCGGAGAAGGTGTGGAGTCGCACCTTCGGCGGCCAGCTGGTGGCGCAGGCGATCATCGCGGCCGGCCGCACGGTCGGACCGGGGCGCCCGGTGCATGCGGTCAACGCTCATTTCGTGCGCGGCGGCGACGTGCGCAAACCGATCGAATACCGGGTCGAACGCCATCGGGACGGACGTGCGTTCGCCAACCGCACGGTCACGGCGTATCAGGACGATCAGGAACTGTTCGTGATGCTGGCGGCGTTCCAGGACTGGGCCAAGGGCCTGGAACACGCCAGCCCGCAGCCGCAGGTGCCCGATCCGGACGGCCTGCCCCGGGTGGAGGAGTCCTTCTCCGGGTTCGAGGACAAACTGCAGATGTTCGTGCAGGCACCGCATCCGATCGACATGCGCTACACCAACGATCCGGCCTGGATCCTCAAGGGCACCGGCGGCACCCTCAACCACAATCGTGTGTGGATGAAGGCCGACGGTGAACTGCCCGACGATCCGCTGATCCACGTGGCGACGCTGGGTTATTCGTCCGACACCACGGTGCTGGATTCGATCATCACCACGCACGGGCTGTCGTGGGGCCACGACCGGATCGTGGCCGCCACGGTGAATCATTCGATCTGGTTCCACCGTCCGTTCCGCTTCGACGATTGGGCCCTGTACGCGACGCAGTCACCGGTGGCCGCCGGTTCGCGCGGCCTGGCCACCGGTCACTTCTATTCGCGGGCCGGCGAGCTGCTGGCCACCGTCGTGCAGGAAGGCGTGATCAGGCACTTCCCGGCGCGCAAGTAGCGCTGGGCGCCGGGAGCGCCGGTATCAGAGGCGTTCGCGGTTCTCGTCGAAGTCGTAACTGTCGCGATGGAGCGCGTGAATCGTGTAGGGGACGGCGTCGGCGGTGGTGGCGATCCCGAGGACCAGTCGATGCTCGAGTGCGGCCAGGCCGGATTCGGTCAGCTGATCGGGATCGCCCACCAGGCTGAGCGCTATCTCGTAGGTGCGCCGCGAGCCAGGGTCGCGGTGGGGGTGTTCCAGGCGCCACTGGGTCTCCAGGACCGTATGGCCGGGTTGATCGGCGTCGACGGGCAGGGTGAAGCGCCAGGCGAAAACATCGTGCTCGGCGAGGTGGTCGTCGACCACGCAGCGCACGGTGTGCACGACGCGGTCGAGCGTTTCCGGTGTGACGTAAACATGGAGTGAAACATCCGAAATTCGTTTCGGCATGTCTGTGTCCTGTTCCGGTGTCGAACCATCGGCGTCGGCAGTTACCGCGGGGAGTCTAACCCCGGATCCCGCTCCGCGGGAGGGCGGCATGCCCGGCGCCGGATTGTTCAGGCGTGGCGGCCGATTCGCACGGGCTCGATACCCCAGGGCGGGGTTTCGATACGTCCACCGGGCAGCAGCACCAGCCGGGGCCGGCCGGACTCCGTGCGGCCCGCGTCGCGATGGGGGTGCAGGGCGAGCAGCAGCGGGACCAGCGTTTCGGCGATCCGATCGCCGACGGCACAGTACTTTTCGCTCGACAATCCCACCGGGTCGGCGATGTTCTCCCGGCCCACCAGCGCGAGATCGTTTCGCGCACTGTCGATCTGGGCGATCGTGCGGGCGCCGGAGACCTTCGTCACCCGGTAGGCCTCGAGCAGTGTGAAGGTCCGCGGCCGGGCGGCCGGAACCAGGTCGATGATGTGGTCGCGGATCTGCTCGGTCATCGCCAGCACGAGGTCCGCGCGCGTGACCATCTCCGGCTTCAACTTGCGTGCTGAGAAGTTGCCGGGATCCGCGCCGAGGCCTGTGATGGTCTGTGCCGCAAGCGGATCGACGCCGAAGCCGACGAGCGCGCGGGTACCGGCGCTCTCGGCGGTCAGGTCGTCGAGACCGTGTTCGGCCGCGACGGCGCGGGTCAGACGTTCGGCGATCACCGAGCGGCAGACGTTGCCGGAGCAGACGAACAGGACGTGCATGACCGATACGGTAGGTCGCCGCGGGCCCCGGCAGAAGCCGAGGACGGCCGAAAACCGCTTATTTAACGCGATGTTCAGCTGCCGGTAGCGCGTCACGTTCGACCGTTTGCCGAATTTTCGCTGACCGGCTGGGCGACGGATGTGGCGCTACGGCTGCCGATCCGTGTCGGAACCCTCGGCGCCGTAAGCGTTTCGATAGTAGGAGGCTTCCTCGACGACCGGGGCGACCGTCGGTTCGGTGCCGAGATGCGCGTTGTCCGCGCCGGCGCGCGTGGCGTTGTCCTGGGCCCGGCCGCGCGCACTGAACAGCGGTCCGCGCATGGACCGGGTCGGAGCGAAGGCGCCCAGCCCGGTGGGCGTGGTCATATCGTCGTACATGGTGTCGATGCCGCCGCGCAGGAAATAGGCCTCGTGCCAGAACCCGGTGCCGCCGGAGTCGCGCAGAAACCGCTGCCACCAGTCGCGATGCGGCTGGGAACGGGTCCAGCGCTCCAGGCTGTCCAGATCGCGCCAGTATTGGCGGGCGCCCCAGTGCGGCGGGAACAGCGACCAGATGATGTCCTCGTGCCGCAAGAGGCCATCCGGCCGATCACGATGGGAGCGATACAGTTTCGGCCCCAAGCCGAGCAGACGCAACACCCCCCGCGGGGTCCGCACCCGCATCCCCAGATAGATCACCACCAGATCGGGATATCCCGAAAGATCCGCGGTGAGCCGGTTCACCCGCATACGCGCGACCTCCTCCTGCCCGGGGTCGTGTGCACCACCCTACGCGTAGTCACGGGTCATCCTGCCGATTCGGTTCGAATACGACAAAAGCGGCCCGATCGGACCGCCGACGATGGTGCCGAGTGTGGGACTCGAACCCACACGTCCGTGAGGACAACGGTTTTTGAGACCGTCGCGTCTGCCAGTTCCGCCAACTCGGCGCACCGGGAGGAAATGATAGCCGGTGGGTGCCCAGGTTACCGAATCGGTGCCGCGCGGGCGGGTTCCCGCTGGGTAGATGGGTTGTGAGCGAAGTTGAACGGTACGCTTTAGGACACTCGGCGTGCGTGACCGGTGACAGGGTGGGACCGGAGGCGCACATCGGGTGTCGGCATCGGAATATCGAGGGGTCTGTCTATGGGAACGAATGCAGGGGGCGCGGGCGCGAAGCAGGACGCGCCGGCTGCCGCGAAGCGTGTCGTGGTGGCCGAGGACGAGGCGCTCATCCGGATGGACCTTGTGGAGATGCTCTCCGAGGAGGGCTACCAGGTGGTGGGTGAGGCCGGCGACGGCCAGCAGGCGGTCGACCTGGCCGTGGAACTGCGCCCCGATCTGGTCATCATGGATGTGAAGATGCCGCGGCGCGACGGTATCGATGCCGCCGGTGAGATCGCCTCCAAACGTGTTGCGCCCGTAGTGATCCTGACCGCGTTCAGCCAGCGTGACCTGGTCGAGCGGGCGCGCGACGCGGGTGCGATGGCCTATCTGGTGAAGCCGTTCACGAAATCGGATCTGGTGCCCGCGATCGAGTTGGCGGCCAGCCGTTTTCACGAGATCTCGGCGCTGGAACAGGAGGTCGCGAATCTGTCCGACCGCCTGGAGACCCGCAAACTGGTCGAGCGTGCCAAGGGCGTGCTGATGCAGACGCAGGGGCTGTCGGAACCGCAGGCGTTCAAATGGATCCAGCGCACCGCGATGGATCGTCGCACCACCATGAAGGCGGTCGCGGAGGTCGTCCTGGAGAATCTCGCGCCGAAGTCCTGATCGCCCCTGTGGTCGGCCGCGGCTCGCGTGCCGGTCGAGCGCGGGAGTGGTCGGGTCGCGGCCCGCGCCGTCGGCGGGCTCGCTCGTGGGCTTCGGGTGAGCTCCTCGGGCGAACTCCGGCACCGACGCGGGAAAACCGCGGACATCGGCGAGCTTGTGCACGCCTCGCTGTCGGTCCGGTGGGGCGGATGTGGCCGGCGTGAAAGCGGGCACCGTATCCGCGTGTGCGAATTCGAACGCGACACATGTCGGTCCGTGCCCGGTGGCCGGGGATGTCGGTGGATATCCCTAGACTCTGTGCCGTGACTCCAGCCTCCACCGATCAGCGTCAGGGCAGTGTGTCGTCCACCACCGCCGCAGCGGCCGCGCCGAAAGCCGGCAGTACGGCGCCGGGTGCTCCCGGCGAGCGGCCTACGCTGTTGTTGCTGGACGGCCATTCCCTGGCCTACCGCGCCTTCTACGCGCTACCGGCGGAGAACTTCAAAACCGTCACCGGGCAGACCACCAATGCCGTCTACGGCTTCACCGCCATGCTGATCAACCTGCTGCGCGACGAACGGCCCACCCATGTGGCGGCCGCGTTCGACGTCAGCCGGAAGACCTTCCGGGTCGAGGCCTATCCGGAGTACAAGGCCAACCGCATCACCACCCCCGACGAATTCCGCGGGCAGGTGGAGATCACCCAGGAGGTGCTGGGCGCGCTCGGCATCCCGGTGATGGCCATCGAAGGCTACGAGGCCGACGACATCATCGCCACCCTCGCGACTCAGGCTGTGCCGCAAGGCTTCCGGGTGCTCATCGTCACCGGCGACCGGGATTCGCTGCAGCTGGTCAACCCCGACGTCACTGTGCTGTACCCGAAGAAGGGCGTCTCCGAACTCACCCGTTTCACGCCGGAGGCGGTCGAGGAGAAGTACGGCCTGACCCCCGCCCAGTACCCGGATTTCGCGGCCCTGCGCGGCGACCCGAGCGACAACCTGCCCGGCATCCCGGGTGTGGGGGAGAAGACCGCCACCAAGTGGATTCGCGAATTCGGCGATCTGCCCACCCTGGTCGAGCGGGTCGACGAGGTGCGCGGCAAGGTCGGCGACGCCCTGCGCGCGAACCTGTCCAGTGTGGTGCTCAACCGGCAGCTCACCGAGATGGTCAAGGATGTTCCGCTGCCGTACACCCCGGAGCAGCTGGCGCAGCAGCCGTGGGACCGCGACAAGATCCACCGCCTGTTCGACGATCTCGAATTCCGGGTGCTGCGGGACCGGCTGTTCGAGACGCTGGCGCCGCCGGAGCCGGAGGCCGAGAGTGGTTTCGAGATCAGCGGCGGTCCGGTCGCGCCCGGCGCCGTCGCCGACTGGCTCACCGAACACGCGAAAGCCGGTGTGCGCCACGGTGTGTCGATCGTGGGCACGACCACGCCCGTACAGGGGGATGTGAAGGCGATCGCGATCGCCGCCGCCGACGGGGAGGGTGGCTACTTCGACGTGGTCGCGCTGACCCCGGAGGACGAGCTCGCCCTCGGCCGCTGGCTCGCCGACGCCGGCACCCCGAAGGCGGTGCACGAGGCCAAGGCCGCCATCCACGCTCTACGCGGGCGCGGCTGGCGGCTGGCGGGGCTCACCAGCGATACCGCGCTCGCGGCCTATCTGGTCCGCCCCGGGCAGCGCACCTTCAACCTCGACGATCTGTCGCTGCGGTACCTGTCGCGGGAGTTGCGGGTCGAAGCCGCCGAGGACGCCCAGCTGTCGCTGCTCGACGACGAAGACCAGGTCGACACCGAACTGGCCCAGGCCGAGATCCTGCGCGCCCGCGCGGTGGCCGATCTGGCCGAGGCGTTCGATGCCGAACTCGACCGCATCGAATCCGTGCCGCTGCTCACCGAGATGGAACTGCCGCTACTGGGCGTGCTGGCCGAACTCGAGCACGCCGGCATCGCTGTCGACTGCGACGAACTGGACGAGTTGCAGCGCGAATTCGCCGACCGGGTGGCCTCGGCCGCGGAGGCGGCCTACGAGGTGATCGGTGAGCAGATCAACCTCGGTTCGCCGAAGCAGCTGCAGGTGGTGCTGTTCGACAAACTGGATATGCCCAAGACGAAGCGGACCAAGACCGGTTACACCACCGATGCCGACGCGCTCGAGTCGCTGTTCGAGAAGACCCAGCATCCCTTCCTCGAACATCTGCTCGCGCACCGCGACGCCACCCGCCTCAAGGTCACCGTGGACGGGCTGCTGAAGTCGGTGGCCGACGACGGCCGCATCCACACCACGTTCAACCAGACCATCGCCGCCACCGGCCGGTTGTCCTCGACCGAGCCCAATCTCCAGAACATCCCGATCCGCACCGACACCGGCCGGCGCATCCGCGACACCTTCGTCGTCGGCCCCGGCTACGAGTCGCTGATGACGGCGGACTACAGCCAGATCGAGATGCGGATCATGGCGCACCTGTCCAAGGACGCGGGGCTGATCGAGGCGTTCAACTCCGGCGAGGACCTGCACAGCTTCGTCGCGTCCAAGGCGTTCGACATCCCGATCGCCGACGTGCACCCGGAGATGCGCCGCCGCATCAAGGCGATGTCCTACGGTCTGGCCTACGGCCTGTCCGCCTACGGACTCTCGCAGCAGCTGCGGATCAGTGCCGAAGAGGCGAAGGCGCAGATGGAGGTCTACTTCTCCCGCTTCGGCGCGATTCGCGACTACCTGCGCGACGCCGTGGATCAGGCGCGCAAGGTGGGCTACACCGAGACGCTGTTCGGCCGCCGCCGCTACCTGCCCGATCTGGATTCCAGCAATCGCCAGCGCCGCGAGGCCGCCGAGCGGATGGCGCTCAACGCGCCCATCCAGGGCACCGCCGCCGACATCATCAAGGTCGCGATGATCAACACCCAGGCCGCCATCGCCGAGGCCGGGCTACGTTCGCGCATGCTGCTGCAGATCCACGACGAACTCGTCTTCGAGGTCGCGTCCGGTGAGCGGGAGGCGCTGGAATCGCTTGCCCGCGAACAGATGTCGAGCGCCATCGACCTTTCGGTACCGCTCGAGGTCTCCGTCGGCGTCGGCCGCAGCTGGGACTCGGCCGCCCACTGACCGAGGCGCCGAAGGCTCCGGCCGGCCCGGTCTCGCGCGGATTATGGCGCCACAGACGGGGATGTGCCGCGCACGGTGCCGGTAATCGCTCCCGGGCGGTCGGCGCGCGGTCGACCGGCCGCATCGTAGGGTGGCGCGATGGGTGCAGTGGATTGGGATCACAACGCCTTCTACCACCGGACGCTGCTGCGGCAGCTGCCGCAGCGCTGTGAGCGGATCCTCGAAGTCGGTTGCGGGGCAGGCGCTTTGGCGGTCGAGCTGGCGCGGCGTGCCGACCGGGTCGACGCGGTGGACCGCTCGCCGGAGATGATCGAGGCGGCCCGCGGTGTCGTCCCGGGCAACGTCGAATGCACCCGAGCCGACATTCTCGAGTACCCGCTGCCGGAAGCCGCCTACGACGCCGTCGTGTCGCTCACCACGCTCCATCACCTGCCCCTGGAACGGGTGCTGCCGCGGCTCGCGCACACGCTGCGGCCGGGCGGGGTGCTCGCGGTGATCGCGCTGCCGCGGGCCGATCCGCTGCGTGAACTGCCCGCGGAGATCGCGGGCGTACTCGGCCATCGCCTCTTCGGTGCGACGTTCGCGATGCTGCGTGCCACGGGCCGCGGCGCCTGGTACGCGCACGAACCCACGCATGCGGTGATGCCGGTCGTGCTCGATCCGCCACTGACCACACGCGAGGTCGTGCGCCGGGCGGGCGGCATCCTGCCGGGCGCGCGCGTGCGGCGGCTGGTGTTCTGGCGCTATCTGTTGCGGTGGGACAAACCCGGGCAAACCCGGTGACGACACGCCGACCATGTCCGGGGCGCATCCTGTGCACCCGCTGTGGCCTGCGTGAATGCGGCGTTCACCACGGCACTGTCCGTTGGGATGCCGTTCACTCGAAAATGTGACGAAGTTACTCGTTGGTTCCGCCGCAATATTGTTGCCATCGACGCGGTGAGTCCATATTCTCGAAGCCGTGCCGAATCCCGCCGCAAGCCACAGCGCCGCGCGCAACGTCGCCGACCGCGACCGCGTGGTGCTCCTTCCGCTTACCGCGATGGTGGCTGCGGCGCGACTTCTCGTAGTACCTCGCCGTAGCGGGAGCTGATTCGGACCGGCCCCCTCGCTGCGGCCGTTACAAGTGTTTGCGCTGGTCCCCTCTGTCATCCGACCAACGACAAAGCTTCGGGAAGACCTAGTCCAATGACGATCACTATCGATACACATGCCTTCATCGCGGCCGCGCCCAAGGGGCTGCGCGCCGAATCCGCCGACCTGTCGCCCGCGGAGTTCTACGACCGCTACTGCGCGCACACCGGCCCGGTCAAGCTCAGCGACTGGGCGCGGGCCGAACAGCGGGCGACCTACACCGCGACCATCGAACTGGCCGGACATGCGCGGACCGTGGTGTCCGCGGGCAGCCCGGTCGCCGCGCTGACCTCGGCGCTCTACGACGAGGGTTACCCGGTGGAGATTCTGCAGTTCCACCAGCGGCGTACCGGCGCCGGCACCGCCACCTTCGTGCAATGTGAATGCAACGGCCGCCGAGGCTGGGGCGCCGCGCTCGCCGGGGACGGCCCGGAGTCGACCGTTCGGGCCATGATCGCCGGCATCAACAAACTCGGGAACTGAGCCGGTTCGGCAACCGAGCCGACACACGAAAACCACAGTGCCGCATCCCCTTTCGTGAAGAATCGGGATGCGGCACCGGTTCGTGCGGGTCAGCCCTGCTGCTGTTCGGCGAGCTGCTTGCGCACCTCTTCCATATCGAGCGCCTTCACCTGGGAGACCAGATCTTCCAGCGCGGCCGGCGGCAGTGCGCCGGGCTGCGCGAAGACCAGGACACCCTCGCGGAAGGCCATGATCGTGGGGATGGAGCGGATGTTGGCAGCGGCGGCGAGGCTCTGCTCGGCCTCGGTGTCGACCTTGCCGTGGACGACATCGGGATGCTGTTCCGAGGATGCCTCGAAGGTGGGCGCGAACGCCTTGCAGGGCCCGCACCAATCGGCCCAGAAATCGACGAGGACGACGTCGTTTCCGGTCACAATCTCGTCGAAGTTCTGCGCGGTCAGGGTCTGGGTGGCCATGACTTCCTCTCGTGTCGTTGTATGCGGTGCAACGCGGGACGTTGTGCATATCTTCCGCGCGGCCGGCGTCCGCGGCTCAACCGTGGACCCCACCCCCTGGGGCGATCGGCCACTCGATCCGCCGATCACCGTCCCACCGCCGAATACCCACCACGGTAGCCGCAAAATCCCGCTCGGCGGCCACCGCGTCGATCGCCGCGGGCCAGTGCTCCGGTTTCAGCCGCCGTGCCAGCGTGACGTGCGGGGTCCACGCGTCCGGGCACATGTTCGCCGGAACGCCGGGGCACGCGTCGACGACCGCCGCGATGCGCCGTTGCATCGTCAGCAGGTCCTCGGTGGGCACCACAAGCCGTACCAGAATCGGATGGCGGGCGCCGAATATCAGCAGCCCGCCCAGTCGGATCGGGAGCGGCCGGAACGGCAGGGCGGCCAGCGTCTTGTCCATCCGGGGCCAGATCTCGCGGGCGACCGCGACGGTGATGTGCGGCCGGTGTTCCGGTGTGGGACTGTGCATTCCGGCCGTGGCCAGCGCACCCCACTGCCGGCGGACCTCGGCCTCCGCCGCCTCGTCGAGTACCAGTTCCACCGACTGCACCATGGTTCAGGCCAACTTACGCGCGCGGGCCGGGCCCGGTGCGCCGATTACGTGAGTTGCCGGGCAGGCCGGGCCCGCGGTCGGCTCGGTGACCCGGTACCCAATAGGGTGACCCGGTGTGCCGGGCCACGGACCGGCCGGGACGGGGTGGTGCGAGTAGAGGAGTGAGCGCGGTGGATGCGCGGCGGGCGGTGCGGCTCGGGCTGATCGAGGGCGACGGCATCGGGCCGGAGGTGGTGCGGGCGACCCGGGCCGTGGTGGACGAGGCTCTCACCGCGGCCGGTGCGGCGACGCCGGAATGGGTCGAGCTGCCGATCGGGCATGCGGCCATCGCCGAATGCGGGGAACCGCTGCCGGAGACCACGCTGTCGGCCCTCGCCGATCTCGATGCCTGGATCCTCGGTCCGCACGACAACGCCTCCTACGCGCCGCATCACCGCATCGGGGCCCCGCCGGGCGGGGCGATCCGCAAACGCTTCGGCCTGTACGCGAATATCCGCCCGGCCCGGGCCTTTCCGGGCGTGCGGGCGGCGGCGAAGGACATCGATCTGGTGATCGTGCGCGAGAACAGCGAGGGCTTCTACGCCGACCGCAACATGTTCGCCGGTTCGGGCGAATTCCGGCCCACCGCCGATGTGGCGATGGCCGTGGCCGTGATCACCCGGGCCGCCTGCGAACGCATCGCGCATCAGGCCTGCACGCTCGCGGCAGCGCGACGCGGCCGGTTGACGATCGTGCACAAGGCGAATGTGCTGCCGATGACGATGGGACTGTTCCGCGAGGTCTGCGCGGAGGTGGCCGCGGGATATTCCGGAATCGAGGTCGACGACGAACACGTCGACGCCGCCGCGGCCCACCTGGTTCGCGCGCCCGGTGACTACGACGTGCTGGTGACCGAGAACCTGTTCGGCGACATCCTCTCCGACCTCGCGGGGGAACTCGCCGGGTCACTGGGCTTGGCGGCCTCGCTGAACTGCTCGGACGACAAGGCGATGGCTCAGGCGGTGCACGGCGCGGCTCCGACGCTGGCGGGGCGCAACCGGGCGAATCCGGGCGCACTGCAACTGTCGGCCGCGATGCTGTTGCGCTGGCTGGGCACCCGCGACGGCGATCCGGCGCTGCTGGGCGCCGCCGACCGGATCGAGCGCGCGGTGGCGGCGACCCTGGCGGCCGGTATCGCCACCGCCGACCTCGGCGGACTGGCCTCGACCAGTGAATTCACCGAGCAGGTCCGGGCTCGCGTGCATCGCCGGTGAATCGGCGTGTACCCCTGCCGCCGGTCGTGGCGCGCATTAACCTTCGGTAACCGACCGGCGCATCTCGTGCCGATCGCCTACATTTTCGAATGGCTGCATTGCTACACGGCGACCCGCTCACGGTGGCGGGTCGCGCGAATACGGAGGGCCGCGTGTCAGTTCGACTCGGCGCCCGCGGGTACATCCTGCGAGCCGCGTGCGTGATCGTCGGTGCGGCGGTGCTGGCAGCGGGATGCGCGGACAACACCGAGGACGAATCGCCCAAGGTGCCCAAGGTGCCGGTGACGAAGGTCGAATCGATCGCCGCGCAGCTGCCGCCGAAGATCGCGCGGGCGGGACGGCTCGTGGTCGGTGTGAACGTTCCGTACCAGCCCAACGAGTACCGGGATCCGCACACCGGACAGATCATCGGATTCGACGTCGATCTGATGGATGCGGTCGCCGCTGTGCTCGGTGTGCGCGCCGACTACCAGGAAGCCGACTTCGAGAAGATCATCCCCGCGATCGAGGCCGGCACCGTCGACGTGGGAATGTCGTCGTTCACCGACAACCTGACGCGGGAGAAGACCGTCGACTTCGTCGACTACTTCTCCGCCGGCATTCAGTGGGCACAGCGCAAGGGCCGTCCGATCGATCCGAACAACGCCTGCGGCAAGAAGGTCGCGGTGCAGCGCACCACGACCGAGGACATCGACGAGATCCCCGCGAAATCGAAGGCCTGCACCGATGTTGGCAAGCCCGAGATCCACAAGATGTCCTACGACGAACAGAGTGCGGCGGCGACCGCCCTGGTCCTCGGCCAGGTCGACGCCATGTCCGCCGATTCCCCGGTCACCGCGTATGCGATCAAGCGCAATCCCGACACCATCGAGGCCGCGGGCCCGGTCTTCGAGGCCGAACCCTACGGCTGGCCGGTACCGAAGGGTTCGCCGCTGGCCCCGGTACTGCAAGCGGCGCTGCAGCATCTGATCGATTCCGGCGTCTACCGCACCATCGCCGAGAACTGGGGCGTGGAGGCCGGTGCGATCACCACCTCGGTCATCAACGGTGCGAAAGGCTGAGTGCACATGTCCGCGCAACCCCCCGCCGTCTCGCAGGCCGGGCCGCCCGAGGCGTCCATGCCGGAGCCGATCGAGGCCGTACCGCTGCGGCGGCCCGGGCGCTGGATCGCCGCAGCGATCCTGCTGATCCTGCTCGGGCTGTTCGTCTACGGCGCCGCCACCAACCCGGCCTATCGCTGGGACACCTACTGGAAGTATCTGTTCGATCGGCGGATTTCCGAGGGTGCGGTGGTCACCCTCGAACTGACCGTGCTGGCGATGGCGATCGGCGTGATTCTCGGCGTGATCCTCGCGGTGATGCGGCTGTCGCCGAATCCGGTGCTGCGGTCGGTGTCGTGGGTGTATCTGTGGATCTTCCGCGGCACCCCGGTATACATCCAACTCGTCTTCTGGGGCCTCTTCCCGGCGCTGTACAAATCGATTCAGCTCGGAATCCCGTTCGGCGGGCCCAGTTTCGTGCAGTGGGATGTGCAGGACTGGTCGCAGCCGTTCATCTTCGCCATGATCGGCCTGGGCCTGAACGAGGCCGCCTACATGGCCGAGATCGTGCGTGCCGGAGTCAATTCGATGGGTGAGGGGCAGCGCGAGGCGTCGGTGGCGCTCGGCATGTCGTGGGGACAGACCATGCGGCGCACGGTGCTGCCGCAGGCGATGCGGGTGATCATCCCGCCCACCGGCAACGAGCTGATCTCCATGTTGAAGACCACCTCACTGGTCACCGCGATCCCGCTGACCACCGATCTGTACGGCCGCGCCCGCGATATCTACGGCATCAACTTCCAGCCGATTCCGCTGCTGCTGGTCAGCGCGACCTGGTATCTGGCGATCACCAGTGTGCTGATGGTCGGCCAGTTCTATCTCGAGCGGTACTACTCGCGCGGGGTGACGCGGCAGTTGACCGGCCGGCAGCTGCGCGCACTGGCCACCACCCAGCAGACGACGGAGGTCGGCAAATGAGCAGCGCCGTGGCGGCCTCGGCCGATGTTCCGATGATCCGGGCCGAGCGGGTATGCAAGAACTTCGGTGCGTTGCAGGTGTTGCAGGGAGTGTCGCTCGAGGTCGCGCGCGGGCAGGTGATGTGCCTGATCGGCCCGTCCGGATCCGGCAAATCGACCTTTCTGCGTTGCATCAACCATCTGGAACGGGTGAACGCCGGGCGCCTCTACGTCGACGGCGATCTGGTCGGCTATCGCGAGCGCGGGGGCAAACTCTACGAACTGCGTCCGCGGGAGTCGGCTCGCCAGCGCCGCGACGTCGGCATGGTGTTCCAGCACTTCAATCTGTTTCCCCATCGCACCGCGCTGGCGAATGTCATCGAGGCGCCGATCCATGTGAAGAAGCTCTCCCGCGCCAAGGCGGTCGCCCGGGCGCGGGAACTGCTCGATCGAGTCGGCTTGGCGGACAAGGCCGATGCCTATCCGGCGCAGCTGTCGGGCGGCCAGCAGCAGCGGGTCGCGATCGCCCGCGCCCTGGCGATGGATCCGAAGCTGATGCTGTTCGACGAGCCCACCTCGGCCCTGGATCCCGAGCTGGTCGGCGAAGTCCTCACGGTCATGCGCGAATTGGCGCAATCGGGCATGACGATGGTGGTCGTCACGCACGAAATGGGTTTCGCCCGCGAGGTCGCCGACCAGCTGGTGTTCATGGACGGGGGCGTGGTGGTGGAGGCCGGAGATCCGCGCGAGGTGCTGGCGAATCCGCAACACGAGCGAACCCAGGCCTTCCTGTCCCGCATCCTGTAGAACGCGATCGAGGCTCAGTTCTCGTCGAACGCCGTTGCGCGCGAGACCTTTTCCCATTCGCTGATCTCGGCGCGCACGGAGTCGAGGTGTCCGAGCAGCGTGTCGACCGAATCGCTGCCCAGCGGCAGCCGCAACGGGGTGCGCTCGGCCTCGAGGGCGGCGCGGATGGCGGCCGCGGCCTTGACCGGGTCGCCGGGCTGGGTGCCGTCGCCGCCCTCGATCATGCGGCGGGTCTTGCCCGCGGTGTCGGCGTAGACATCGGATTCGGCGCTGAAATAGGCTGCGCCGGAACCGAACAGGCCGGTGCGGAAGGCGCCCGGCTCCACGACGAGCACCCGGATGCCGAACGGCGCCACCTCGTCGGCCAGCGCCTCCGACAACCCTTCCAGCGCGAATTTGGTTGCGCTGTAGGCGGAGAAGCCGGCGAACGACATCTGGCCGCCCACACTGCTCATCATGACGATCGCCCCGCTGCCCTGGGCGCGCATCTGCGGCAGGACGGCGCGGGTGAGCGCGGCGGGACCGAAGACGTGCAGGTCGAACAGGTCCCGCAACTCCCGGTCGGTGGTTTCCTCCACCGCGCCGACCTGGGTGCGTCCGGCATTGTTGACCAGCACGTCGATGCGGCCGTACCGGGCGATCACATCGGTGACGACCGCGTCGACGCGGGCGGTGTCGGTGACATCGAGGGCGACGGCCTCGATGCGATCGGGGTGGGCGGCGACCAGATCGTCCAGCGCGGCGGTGCGGCGGGCGACCGCGACGACGATATCGCCGGCATCGATCGCGTTCTGGGCGATCGCGCGGCCGAAACCGCTACTGGCGCCGGTGATCAGCCAGACCTTGCCTGTGCTCACGGAAACTCTCCTCGGTAGTTCGGGGTACGAGAGAAATCTTTGTCTGTCCCCAGTGGTGAAGTCCAAGGCCTTTCGCCCACCGCGTTCCCGCTCGCCAAACCCGTCCTGCGCCGATCGGGATGGTCCGATCCGTCCGCCGGACTGGGCGACGGGAGCCGCGCATGGTGGCCCTCGCCTCTTCATCGGTGCGCTGTCCTCCGGGGGCCCAGCGCGATCCGCAACTGCCCGAGCAGTACCTTCGCGGCCGGTGCCGCCGGCCGATCCGACCGCCAGACCAGGGCGAGCTGTCCGTACATCTCGGGGTCGGTGATCTCGATCATCCGGACTCCTGCGGCCTCGGCGTGGGCGGCACCGAGGGCCGGTACCACGGCGATTCCCAGTCCTCCGGCGGCCAGCTGAACGAGCAGCGGCGGCGCGGCGGCCTCGAACTCGATCATCGGAGTGAATCCCGCAGCGGCACAGCAACGTTCGAGCACGCCGCGGATTCCGGTGCCTCGTGGCAGGCAGATCAGGGAGCGCTCGCGCAACTCGTCCAGTGCTATCCGGGAGCCGAACGCGTGGTCGTCGCGCGCCACGGCAGCGGCCAGGCGCGTCTCGAAGACGACGTCGGCGGCGAGGCGTTCGTCGAGTTTCTCGCCGGTCAGCCCGACCAGGGCGATATCGAGTTCGCCGTGCGTCAGCGCGGCGAGCATGCGGTCGGTGGTGTCCTCGGTGAGGGTGATGCCGACCTGCGGATGATCGCGGTGGAAGTCCGACAGGACCGTTGCGACGTCGAACTCCTCGGTCGCCGCCCCGGAGATCAGGCCGATTCGTACCTGCCCTCGCAACAATCCGGTGAACTCGTCGACGGTGAAGGAAACCTGTTGTGCCGCTGCCAATGCCGCCCGCGCGTGCGGCAGCACGGCGGCGCCGGCGGCGGTCAGTGTCACGGTGCGTCCCGACCGGTCGAGCAGCGGCTGACCCAATTCCCGTTCCAGCTGCCGGATCTGCGCCGAGAGACCGGGCTGGGCCAGGTGCAGCCGCTGGGCCGCCCGGGTGAAATTGGCCTCCTCGGCGACGGTGACGAAGTAGCGCAGCTGCCGCAGTTCCATAACTACCGATTCTAGTATCGAGAAGAACTATCTGTTTTACTTCTCATCTGCCCGGCGGCAGAGTTCAGGACATGACGAACTCGAACTTCCCCGCCGAACTGCCCACCGTCACCGGCCCGGTCTTCCGTCCGGGTGACGACGGCTACGACGCCGAGGTCTCCGGCTTCCAGACCGCGTATACGCACCGGCCCGATCTGGTCGTCGGTGCGCTCCACGCCGAGGATGTGCGCGCGGCCGTGGAATTCGCCGCCCGGCACCGGCTGCCCGTCGCGGTGCAGGCGACCGGGCACGGGCTCTCGGTGCCGGCCGACGGCGGTGTGCTGATCAGTACGCGCCGGATGACCCAGGTGCGCGTCGATCCGGGCGCCCGCACCGCCTGGGTGGCCGCCGGCGTGCAGGCCGAGGCGCTGATCGCCGCGGCGGTCGCGCACCGTCTGGCGCCGCTGAACGGTTCCTCGCCCTCGGTCGGCGTGATCGGTTATCACCTGGGCGGCGGGCTCGGCATTCTGGCGCGCACCTTCGGCTACGCCGCCGACCGGGTCCGCGTCCTGGAACTGGTGACGGCCGACGGCCGGTTGCGCCGCCTCACCCCGGGCGACGAATTGTTCGGCGCCGCACTGGGTTCGGGCGGCAACTTCGGTGTGGTCACCGGCATGGAAATCGAACTGTTCCCGATCACCGAGGTCTACGGCGGACAGCTCACCTTCGACACCCCGCTGGTGGAACCCGCCCTCGAGGCGTGGCGGCAGTGGACCGCCGAGGTCCCCGAGGAGATGACCTCTGCGATCACCATGATGACGATGCCCGATGTCGCGGCGATACCGGAACCGCTGCGCGGGCGCTATCTGGCCACCGTCAACATCGCCTTCACCGGGTCGGCCGCCGATGGTGAGCGGCTGGTCCGGCCACTGCGCGCGGTGGGCGCCCGGATCGCCGACGACCTGCGAACGATGCCCTACATCGACACCCACGGCATCTACCGCGACCCGAATTTCCCGCACGCCTATACCGCGACCAACGCGCTGCTGGCGGATCTGACCGCGGACGCGGCCTCGGCCTTCCTCGATGTCACCGGCCCCGAGGCGCCGGTCGCGGCGGTGGCGGGCTTCCGGCATCTCGGGGGAGCGCTGCGCCGCCCGGGTCCGGCGGGGATCGCGATGGATCACCGGGAGGCCGAATACAACGCGCGCGTCATCACGATGCCGAACTCGGACGGCCCGGATCCGCGCGCCTACCACGATCTGGTCGCGAAGACGTTGGCGCCGTGGACGATCGGCCACAACCTGAACTTCCTCTACGGTGCCGGAGAGTGGGCCGATGAGAACCAGACCCGGGCCGGCTACTCGGCGCGGACCTATGCGCGGTTGCGGGCGCTGAAGTCCGAGTACGACCCGGCCAACCTGTTCCGTTTCAACCGCAACATCCGGCCCGCCTGAGCGGAGTCCGCCGATTGGACCCCTGGCGTCCGGGATATCTCTGCGCTATCGTCGTGATATCACTTCAATATTGGGAGGATGTCATGTCGCTGCGTCCGGCCTTCCGGCTGAACGGGTTCTTGATGCTGTTGGTGCTGCTGGTGGTCGGCACCGCCGGACTGATCGGCGGGGTCGCCGCCTCCAGCGCCGCCGGTTCGGGCGGGGGCGCCGGTGCGGCGATCGGCGCGGCCGCGGGATACGTGATCTTCGCGGTCGCGGTGATCCTGCTGACCGGGCTCACCACGGTCGGCCCGAACGAGGCCAAGGTGCTGCAGTTCTTCGGCCGCTACGTCGGATCGGTCGCCGACGCCGGCTTCTTCTGGGCCCTCCCGCTGACCACCAAACGGCGAATCTCGCTGCGGGTCCGTAATTTCGAGACGCAGAAGTTGAAGGTCAACGATTTCGACGGCAATCCGGTGGAGATCGCGGCCGTGGTGGTCTACCGGGTCGTGGACAGCTTCAAGTCCGCCTTCGCCGTCGACGACTACGAGGAGTACGTGCAGACCCAGTCCGAGGCCGCGGTCCGGCACCTGGCCACGGTGCACCCCTACGACGCCGCCCCCGACGTGGTGCCCGCGGCCGTGGCGATGACGCCCGCTCTCGCGGGCGCCGACGACCCGGCCCCGACCAGTCTGCGCAACGGCGCCGAGGTCGCCGAGGAACTGACCACCGAACTGCGCGAACGTACCGCGCTCGCGGGTATCGAGATTCTCGAAGCGCGGATCACGCACCTGGCGTACGCGCCGGAGATCGCCCAGTCGATGCTGGTCCGCCAGCAGGCCGCACAGGTGGTGGCCGCGCGCAGCCGCATCGTCGAGGGTGCGGTCGGCATGGTGGGCATGGCGCTGCAGCGGCTGACCGAGGAGGGAATGGTCGACCTGGACGAGGAACGGCGGGCCTCGATGGTGTCGAATCTGCTGGTGGTGCTGTGCGGTGATCGATCCGCCCAGCCCGTCGTCAACACCGGAACGCTCTACTCCTGATGGCCAAGCGCGAGCCCAAGAAGGTGCTCGTCCGGCTCGATCCGGCCGTCCACGAGGCGATAGCCAAGTGGGCGGCCGACGACCTGCGCAGCATCAATGCTCAGATCGAGTTCGCTCTGCGGATGGCGCTCGATCAGGTGGGGCGCTCCCCGCGGCGGTCCGGGGAGACCCCCGAATGAAAACAAACCTGACACCCGTTTCGTCCGATATTTATTACCAGGTGGTCACGCCTTGAACACAAAACGCCCCAGGAAGTGCGAAAAGGTCACAGATGGGTAGCTTGGTTGCGTGCCAATCGTGTTCGAAACCGGGGGACTGCAGCAGCTTGACCAGACCACGTGGGGGAATCCGGCCACCCGTGACATCATCACGCTGAGCTATATCGATCTGGTACCGGACTTACCCGCCCCGCTGGCCGACATCGACACATTGCGCCGCCGCCTCACCGAACTGCAGGCCGAGTTCGGCTGCCTGATCGAGGCACATGCCATCACCGTGGATTCCCAGCCGGCCCTGCTGCGCCTGGAGAAGTTCCCGCTGGCCGATCCGGCGTCCGGACTGGGCTTCACCGCCGGAATCGTCGTGCCCAAGGCCGGATGCAGCGCGATCGTGAAGATCATGTGTCCCGAAACCGGCCGCTCCGGCGTCCGGGAGGCCGCGGTCGTGCCGAAGGTCGGCTTCGCGAACATGTTCCCGCCGCATCCGTACGCGCCCGAGGTCAAGGGCAAGCTGCCCTACAACATCGCCGACGACGCGCGCTGGGATCCGCAGTTCCCGGACCATCCGCTGACCCGCGCGCGGCGCTGGATCACCCACGTCAGCCGGACCGCACGAATCGACCCGCGGTTCGCGGCCTTGCCGCCGTTCGCGGGTCCGGCCGGCGCGGAGGCGTCGAGCGGTAAGGCGGCGCCGACCGGTAAGACACCGCCGACCGGTAAGGCGGAGTCCGCCGCCGCGCCCGCCGCGCCGGTGGCCAAACCCGATCCGGGCAAGACCACGCCCATTCCCGCGCAGAACTCGGTGTCCGACGGCAAGGCGACGGTGGCGCCGCCGCCGCTGCCGCGGGCCGCGCGGGCTAATGCCGCGACGGCTTCTCGGTAACGAAAATGGCTGTGCCGGGGAAGATCTCACCGCGCAACGGGCTCCACTGACCCCATTCGCGCTCGAGCCACTCCGGCCATTCGGGTTCGACGATGTCGAGCAGGATCAGGCCCGCGCCGACGATGTCGCGGACCCGATCGCCGATCGTGCGGTGATGTTCGACGTAGATCGGTTCGTCGTCGGCGTCGACCTCGACGTAGGGCGTGCGGTCGAAGTAGGGGATCGTGGCGCGCAGTCCGTCCGGGCCCGGATCGTCGGGGAAGATCCACCGCATCGGGTGATTGACCGAGAACACCCAGCGCCCGCCCGGCCGCAGCACCCGGGCCACCTCCCGCATCACCCGGGCGGCATCGGCGACGAACGGGACCGCGCCGAACGCCGAACAGGCCAGATCGAACGATTCGTCCGCGAACGGCAGCGCCTCGGCACCGGCCTGCACCAGCGGCACCCGCGGTCCGCCGCGCGCCATGGCCGCGAGTCCGCGGTCGAGCATCGCCCGCGACAGATCCAGTCCGACCGGATGCGCGCCCTGGGCGGCCAGCCAGCGCGAGCATGGCGCCGATCCGCAGCCGATCTCCAGGACGCGCCGCCCGGCGACCTCGCCCAGCAGATGCCAGTCGCCCTCGTGCAACCCCTCCGGGCACCAGACGAATTCTCCGGCCTCGGAGTCGACGCCCAGGAAATCGGCGTGCGTCTCGTGGTACTGCGCGGCATCGGCATCCCACCAGCGCCGGTTGGCGCGTTCGCTGACCGCCGACCCGACGGTCGCGCGGGTCACCCGCGCGGTGCCGAGCAGGGCATTGGCCTGGGCGTGGCGCTCGTCGTCGAGGAGGGCCGGATGCGGGTCGTCGGACATGGTTCGCAGCGTATGGCACGGCCCGGTCCGCGCCCCTGCGGACGCCGTCTCCGATCCGGCCGGCCCGGGCGCGACCGGGGTGCTTACGTCTCCGCCGTGACGGGTACCACACTGTGCGGGAACGGTGTTCGGTGCCGGCCGTATGATCATGGTGCGGGCGGGGGCCCGTGTTTGCTTGGCGTAACTCACGTCGCGTACGCTGTTTCCCGCGAGTGTCTTCGGCATTTGCGTAGCCGCTGTCGGTACTGTAGCGCTCGGTACCGGGCGCAGGGGTTACGGATTTCGGAAGTCGCCCGCGGGCTGTGATTTCGCAGCCGGTGCTGTGAGTTTCTGCAGTGAGTACAGCGTTGTGCTGTGTCGCAGCGATGTGCTGTGCATGGCCGTCAACGTAGTTCCACCGCTGTGACTTCACAGCAAAACCGAGAGTTCCAATGTCCACTACCGACCACAATCCGTCCGGAGCAACCCAACATATGCCCACCACCGTCACCTCGCCGCAGGTAGCCGTCAACGACATCGGCTCCGCCGAGGACTTCCTCGCCGCCATCGACAAGACGATCAAGTACTTCAACGACGGAGATATCGTCGAAGGCACGATCGTCAAGGTCGACCGCGACGAGGTTCTGCTCGACATCGGTTACAAGACCGAAGGCGTCATCCCTTCCCGCGAACTGTCCATCAAGCACGATGTCGACCCGGCCGAGGTCGTTTCCGTGGGCGATGAGGTCGAGGCCCTCGTTCTCACCAAGGAGGACAAGGAAGGCCGCCTGATCCTGTCGAAGAAGCGGGCTCAGTACGAGCGGGCGTGGGGCACCATCGAGGAGCTCAAGGAGAAGGACGAGGCCGTCAAGGGCACCGTCATCGAGGTCGTCAAGGGTGGTCTGATCCTGGACATCGGCCTGCGTGGCTTCCTCCCGGCCTCCCTGGTCGAGATGCGCCGCGTCCGCGATCTGCAGCCGTACGTCGGCAAGGAGATCGAGGCCAAGATCATCGAGCTGGACAAGAACCGCAACAACGTGGTCCTGTCCCGCCGCGCCTGGCTGGAGCAGACCCAGTCGGAGGTTCGCAGCGAGTTCCTGCACCAGCTGCAGAAGGGCCAGGTCCGCAAGGGCGTCGTGTCCTCGATCGTCAACTTCGGTGCGTTCGTCGATCTCGGCGGCGTCGACGGTCTGGTGCACGTCTCCGAGCTGTCCTGGAAGCACATCGACCACCCGTCCGAGGTTGTCGAGGTCGGCATGGAGGTCACCGTCGAGGTTCTCGACGTCGACCTGGACCGCGAGCGCGTTTCGCTGTCGCTCAAGGCCACCCAGGAAGACCCGTGGCGTCAGTTCGCCCGCACCCACGCCATCGGCCAGATCGTGCCCGGCAAGGTCACCAAGCTGGTTCCGTTCGGTGCGTTCGTGCGCGTCGAAGAGGGCATCGAGGGCCTGGTGCACATCTCCGAGCTGGCCGAGCGCCACGTCGAGGTGCCGGACCAGGTTGTCGCCGTGGGCGACGATGCGATGGTCAAGGTCATCGACATCGACCTGGAGCGTCGCCGGATCTCGCTGTCGCTGAAGCAGGCGAACGAGGACTACCACGCCGAGTTCGACCCGTCGAAGTACGGCATGGCCGACAGCTACGACGAGCAGGGCAACTACATCTTCCCCGAGGGCTTCGACCCCGAGACCAACGAATGGCTCGAGGGCTTCGACAAGCAGCGGGAAGAGTGGGAAGGCCGCTACGCCGAGGCCGAGCGTCGCCACAAGATGCACACCGCTCAGATGGAGAAGATGGCGGCCGACGCCGCCGCCGAGGCCGCCAACGGTGGTGCCTCCGGTAACTACTCCTCCGAGAGCGGCGCGCAGAGCTCGTCCTCCAGCTCCTCGTCGGAGTCGGCCGGCGGTTCGCTGGCCAGCGACGCGCAGCTCGCCGCGCTGCGTGAGAAGCTGTCCGGCAACGCGTAATTCGCTGAGCTGAAACGAAGGCCCCGGTCCATCGGACCGGGGCCTTCGCCCATCTCCGGGCTACTCGTTCAGCCCCTCGTCACCGCGTCGATGCCGCCGGTCCATTATTCTCGGCGAGGATCTGCCACTGTCCTCTGTCAGCCGGCACGGTCTTGTCGGCCGGCACTGTTCATTTCACCGACGCGGAAGGTCTCGGCACCGGCATGGGTCTGTTCGACGGCATCAACAGGCGTGATTTTCTGGCGAAGGCCATGGCGGCCGGTGGAGCGGGGGCCCTGGCCGCCTGGGCGAATCCGATCATCGAGCGCGCACACGCGGCCGACCCGGCGGGGATGGGCGGGCTCGGCGATATCGAGCATTTCGTCCTGCTCATGCAGGAGAACCGCTCGTTCGACCACTACTTCGGAACCCTGTCCGGTGTAAGGGGTTTCGACGACCCCTCGCCGGCGTGGAAGCAGTACGGCTATGCGCCCGGCGTCGGGCCCACCGCCGACGGGTTCATCGTCCCGTTCCGGCTCGACACCACCCGTGGCGCGACCCTCGACGGTGAGTGCATCAACGATCCCGATCATTCCTGGGCCGGAATGCACGAGGCGTGGAACGGCGGCCGCAACGACCGCTGGATGCCGATGTCGGTGGCCGGCGTCGGCGCTGCCAACGGTCCGGCGGCCATGGGGTACTACACCCGCGCCGATATTCCGGTTCACCACGAGCTGGCCGATGCGTTCACCCTCTGCGACCACTACCACTGCTCGGTGCTCGGCCCGACCGACCCGAACCGGCTGTACTGGATCTCCGCCACCATCGACCCCGACGGTCTGGCCGGCGGGCCGATGGTGGAGACGCCGACGCTGATCCCGCAGAACGTCTACAGCTGGCGCACCTATCCGGAGAACCTCTCGGAGGCCGGTGTCGACTGGAAGATCTACAACAATCGCGATGTCGGACCGATCTCGTCGGTGATCCTCGACGGCATGATGGGTTGCTTCACACAGGCCGCGGACCCGAATTCCGAACTCGCCAAGCGCGGCAAGGCCCCGGTGTATCCGCAGGACTTCGCCGCGGACGTGGCCGCCGACCGGCTTCCCTCGGTGTCGTGGGTGATCCCGCCGCTGTTCAACTGCGAACATCCCGCGCTGCCACCCGCGTTGGGCGCGGTGGGCATCATGCAGGTGCTCGACATCCTCACCTCCAATCCGAAGGTGTGGGAGAAGACCGCGCTCATCGTGAGCTACGACGAGAACGGCGGCTTCTTCGATCATGTCACCCCGCCGACCCCGCCGCCCGGCACACCGGGGGAGTACCTGACGGTGGACCTCGGCAGGGTGCCGGCGGCCAAGGGGGTCGCCGGTCCGATCGGATTGGGTTACCGCGTCCCGTGCTTCGTCATCTCCCCGTATTCACGCGGCGGGCTGGTCGCCTCGCAGACCTTCGACCACACCTCGCAATTGCGTTTGCTGGAACGTCGTTTCGGCGTGGAAGTGCCGAATGTGACCGCCTGGCGGCGCAGCGTCACCGGCGATATGACCTCGGCATTCGATTTCGGTTCGACGCCCGATTCCGTGCCGCCGCGAATTAGCGATCCGAAACCGAAATCGGATGCCGCACTCGCGCAATGTGGGCCGAATATCGCGCTCGGTACCGAGGGTAAGGGAATTCCCTATCCGGTGCCGCCGAATGCGATGCCGAGCCAGGAACCGGGCTCGCGCCGGACCCCGAGCGGCTTGGTGTGAAAAACGGGCGGCCCACCGAATCCGCGGTGGGCCGCCGAACGTTCGATGTACTGGTCAGCTCGCCGTGGCGGGAATCCAGCGGGTGACCCCGCCCCGGCTGCGCATGGCCGCGAAGCTGTGCCGCGCCGGGCTGAGCAGGGCGGTCAACCACGAACGGCGATGTTCGGCCAGTGCTGCCGCAACGGCGGGAATCCGAATGCAGTGCACGGTGCCTGCCATACCCAGCCGGTGGCGACCCGACTGGATGTTTGTGGTGCCCAATGATCTTCCTTCGCTAGCTCGGATGGCCTGGATCGCCCGCGGCGAAACAGTAGCGGAACAAAAGTGTGGGGTTGCGGATTTTGCGTGACTTCGAGCCCGGCGTGTCGGAAAGTTGCCGACCCCAGGTCGGTATCGGGCGGAAAAAGTTGCGAATTGATATCACCGGCGTCACGGAATGGGTAATACCGCGTGGTCGAGGTGAAAAGTATTCACGCGGTGGGTAATCAGCCCTATCGCCTCGCGGCCGGGGTGCGGGCGCGGACCGCGGTGGTGGGGTGCGAGACTGGGGAAATGTTGCGTATCGGTCTCACCGGAGGCATGGGAGCGGGTAAGTCGACGGTGGCGCGGCTGCTGGTGGAATACGGGGCTGTTCTGGTCGACAGCGACGCCATCGCCCGCGAGGTCGTCGAACCCGGCACCGAGGGCCTCGCCGCGCTCGTCGCGGCGTTCGGCCCGGAAATCCTGGCCGAGGACGGCAGTTTGAACCGCCCCGCGCTCGCGGCGGTCGCCTTCGCCGACGAGCAGTCGCGCACGACGCTGAACTCGATCACCCATCCGCTGGTCGGCCGGCGCACGGCCGAGCTGATCGCCGCCGCGCCGGCGGACGCGATTGTGGTGCAGGACGTTCCGCTCCTGGTCGAGAACAATCTCGGCGCGATGATGAATCTCGTCGTGGTGGTGATGGCCGACGAACAGACGCGCGTGCACCGGCTCGAGCAGTTCCGCGGCGTGAGCCGCGCGGACGCGCTGGCGCGGATCAAGGCACAGGCCAGTGACGACCAGCGGCGGGCGGCCGCGGATGTCCTGCTGGACAACAACTCCGACGCCGAGGCGCTGGCGCCGCAGGTGCGGGCGCTGTGGGAGCAGCGCCTGGTGCCGTTCGAACACAATGCGCGCACCCGGACCCCGGCGCGCTCGACCGGGGCGGTGCGGCTGGTCGAGCCGGATCCGCAGTGGCCGGCGCAGGCGCAGCGGTTGATCGGCCGGCTGTGGCTGGCCTGCGGTGGCGATGCGCGCCGCATCGATCACATCGGTTCCACCGCCGTGCCGGGGCTGGCGGCCAAGGATGTGATCGACATCCAGATCACGGTCGCCGACCTCGCGACGGCCGACGCACTGCGAGACCGATTGGCACTCGCCGGTTTTCCCCTGGTCGACTCGGTCACCGGCGACAACCCCAAACCGACGCCGCAGGATCCCGCGGGCACCGATGCCGAACTGTGGGCGAAACGTCTGCACGGCAATGCCGACCCCGGGCGGCTCGCGAATATCCATGTGCGCGTGGACGGTTCGCCGGGGCAGCGCTTCGCGTTGGACTTCCGCGACTGGCTGCGCGCCGACGCCGACGCCCGTACCGGGTATTCGGAGATCAAGCGCCGCGGGGAGGCAGAGGCGGCGGGCAAGGTGGGCGACGAGGCCGTCGAGGCCTACCTGTCGGTGAAGGAACCCTGGTTCGACAAGATCTACGAGCGAGTTCCTCGCGCCTGATACAGGCACCACCGGTACCGCGGTCAGCGCGATACGGAGGTGATCCGGTCGATCTCCGCGAGGTCCTCGGCGGTGGGCTGCCACCGCCCGGCCCGGACATTGGCCTCGACCTGTTCGGGCGAGGTGGCGCCGGCGATCACCGAACTCACCGCGGGTTGCGCGGCGAGACCGCCGATGGCGACGTCGAGCACGGTGATCGAACGCTGCGCCGCGAAGTCCTCCAGCTGTTCCACGATGTCGAAAGCCGCGTCCGTGAGTGCGGATTCCCGGCCCCACGCCTGGATCCTGCTGCCTTCGGGCGCGGGCACGCCGCGCTTGTACTTCCCGGTGAGCAGACCGCTCGCCAAGGGGAAGTAGGGGAGCAGTCCGATCCCGTAGTGCTCGAGCGCCGGCACCAGATCGGCCTCGATCCCACGCCGCAGCAGGCTGTACTCGTTCTGCGCGCTGATGAATCGCTCGAGACGGCGCGTGCGTGCGGTCCACTCGGCGTCCGCGGTCTGCCAGCCGGTGAAGTTGGAATGACCCAGGTATCGGATCTTGCCCTCGTGGACGAGATCGTCCAGCGCCGACGGCGTCTCCTCGATCGGTGTCGCCGGATCGGGGCGATGGAGTTGATAGAGATCGATCCAGTCCGTGCGCAGCCGGCGTAGTGACTGCTCGACCGCCCGGCGAATATAGCGGCGTGAGCCACGCGCGCCCCAGTCCTCGCCGTTGTCCCCGCCGAGGCGGCGCACGTCGCTGCCGAACTTGGTCGCGATGACGACATCGTCGCGTGTGCCCTGCACGATCTCGCCGATTCGCCGCTCCGATTCCCCGTAGGAGTCGGCGGTATCGATCAGGTTGATGCCGTGGTCGAGCGCGGCGTGCAGCACCGCCCTGCTCTGCTCGAGATCGAGCTTCATCCCGAAATTGTTGGTGCCCAGTCCGACGACCGACACCGCGAGCCCCGAGTTCCCGACCCGGCGCAGCGAAGCCGACTCACCCATGGCTCTCCTTGTTCTCGAGGTTGCGTAGCTCGGCCCGGCCCGTTACCGCCAGCCGATCTCGATACCTCGCGAGCGCAGCCAGGACTCGAAATCGTAACCGTGCGAGGCGATTCCGTCGATCGCCCGGGTGGCGGCCTCGATCGCCTGCTGCGCCTGCGACGCGCTCAGATATCCGGCGGCGTGAGCGGCCAGGAGCTCGTCGACGTCGAGCAGAATCGCCTCGCGACCGGTGCGGACCACGATGTCGAGGTAGTGGTCGACCGACTTCCACATCTGCGGTCCCGCCGCCTCGAAATCGCCGATATCGAGGTAGAAGTCCTGGTCGCGCCGGTGGGTGGGGCGGAAGTGGAAGATGGTGGCGCGCAGCGACAGCTCCGGCAGCAGCCAGGATTCGAGGTAGTGGAATTCCGGATGATCGGCGGTACGGGCCATGTAGAGCCCCCACGGTTCGGTCCGATACGTCTCCACCGGCCGCACGAAGCCCTTCGGATCGGTGTTGGTGGACCCGGCGAGGTCGAAGTATTCGATCTTCGGCCGATGCAGATCGACCACATGCCCCTGCGTCATGCCCCGAATCTACCGCCGCGGGCCCGCAAAACGCCCGCTCGCGCCGCGATCCGGATGATCATCGACGCGAGCGGGCGGTGACGCGGTTACAGCCAGTGCAGGGCGATGCCCTGGGTGGTGAGCCAGCGTTCGAAGTTGTGATCGTGCGAGGCGATACCGTCGACGACCGCGGTGGCCTGCTCGAACGCGCGCTGAGCGGTCTCGGCCGATACGTGGCCGGCCGCGTGCGCGGCGAACAGTTCGTCGACCCCGTGCAGTTCGCAGACGTGGCCGTTGCGGGCGACGATGTCGATGTAGTGGTACTCGGCCCGCCAGCGCTTCGGCTCGATCTTGGCGAAGTTGCCGATATAGATGTGATAGATCGGATCGCGATCGTGTGCCGCGTTGATGTGATGCATGGTGACGCGGATCGACTGCCTGGGCAGCAGCCAGGTCTCGGTGTAGCGGTAGGGCGGGGTATCGGCGGCCCGGACCAGATACAGCCCCCACGGCTCGGCGTGATAACTGTCGACCGAATGGACGAAACCGCGGGAATCGGTTCTGGTGAGATCGGCGATATCGAAATATTCGACGTGCGGTCTGTGTGCCGTACCCGATGGTGGCACCGGAATCGGTGCTTTTCGGCCCGGAATGTTGCGATTCGACGGCATTGGGCTGACTCCATTGGGCGCGGCAGTGCGCAGAGTCCGGGTGACACGTTCAGCGAGGAAACCGGCCATAACACTTGCCCTTCTCGACTTCCGACCGGATCAGCGTACACCCGGGCAACCCCCTCCGGCGGGGTGAAAACGACACGGAATTCGGCTGATTCGGCCGTGCCGTGATCATCGAGGCGGCTTGCGCTACCGGACATTTCGGGCATCTGGTCGGTTGATCCAATGCTGCGCGCGCGGTTGCCGGAGCAATGCTCCCGCAGCCCCGGCAAACCTCCGGCCAGGCCTGTCGCAATGGTCGGCGGCGGGGTTCCGGAGGCGCCGGTGGTCGGGAGTGTGGCCGCGCGTTGGGGGAATTGTCGAATTACTCTGCGGGATAATATTTTCGGCCCGCAGTGGCCGAAACGTGGTGGCGTATTTCGAATTGTTCGGAATGTCGGAAAGGGGCGGCGGAGAATTGCGCCACCGGTAGCGCGGGCCGGGCCGAAATGATTGGCATACGGCATGTTCCGGAGGAGGGGACGGCCTCGGCGGGCCCGCCGGGTGTGTCGACGCTCGATCCGGAGGGTCCGGCTCACGGTGGACGGTCCCGGGCATGTGCGGGTTCGGGCGCGCCGGCGGGGTCACACGGGGCAGCCGTCTCATCGAAGGCCGGAGGGCCGCCGGTTTTGCCGTGCGGTTGCCCCGCGTGGCCGTTGCGCACGCCGGGCGGCCGCACCGGCCGAGGCGGTGTCAGGGTCGTGTCGTGCGGCGGCAGGCCGCTGCCGCCGATACACAGTCGTGGCCGAAAAATGATCACCGGGTATCTGGCTGTGCCCGCGGTCACGGCGCCGGAACTTGTCGGTGCCGCGGCTTACCCTGGTGACCATGGCTTTCGCAACGGAGATCCCCGCGGATTCGGACGCACCCGGCGGGCAGCCGCTGGCGCATTCGGAATTCCGGCCGATCGGGGCGATCGAGCGCTCCGACGGGCGGTTCGAGGTCGTCAGCGAGCATCAGCCCGCCGGTGACCAGCCCGCAGCGATCGCCGAGCTGGAGCGGCGGTTGCGTGGCGGCGAGAAGGACGTGGTGCTGCTCGGCGCCACCGGCACCGGCAAGTCGGCCACCGCGGCCTGGCTGATCGAGCGGGTGCAGCGCCCGACCCTGGTCATGGCGCCGAACAAGACCCTGGCGGCCCAGCTGGCCAACGAACTGCGCGAGATGCTGCCGCACAACGCGGTGGAGTACTTCGTCTCCTACTACGACTACTACCAACCCGAGGCCTATATCGCGCAGACCGATACCTACATCGAGAAGGACTCCTCGATCAACGACGACGTGGAGCGGCTGCGCCATTCGGCGACCTCGAGCCTGCTCTCGCGGCGCGATGTCGTGGTGGTCGCCTCGGTCTCGTGTATCTACGGTCTGGGTACTCCGCAGTCCTATCTGGACCGCTCGGTGCAGCTCGAGGTCGGTACCGAGGTCGAGCGCGACCGGCTGCTGCGCCTGCTGGTCGATGTCCAGTACACGCGCAACGACATGGCCTTCACCCGCGGGTCGTTCCGGGTGCGCGGCGACACCGTCGAGATCATTCCCTCCTACGAGGAGCTCGCGGTCCGGATCGAATTCTTCGGCGACGAAATCGAGGCGCTGTACTACCTGCATCCGCTCACCGGCGATGTGGTGCGTCAGGTCGACACCCTGCGCATCTTCCCGGCCACCCACTACGTGGCCGGGCCGGGCCGGATGGAGCGCGCGGTCGTCGATATCGAGACCGAACTCGAACAGCGGCTGGCGGATCTGGAGCGGCAGGGCAAACTGCTCGAGGCACAGCGGCTGCGCATGCGCACCCAATACGACCTGGAGATGATTCGGCAGGTCGGGTTCTGCTCCGGTATCGAGAACTACTCGCGGCATATCGACGGCCGCCCGGCGGGGTCGGCGCCGGCGACGCTGCTGGACTACTTCCCCGAGGACTTCCTGCTGATCATCGACGAGTCGCACGTGACCGTCCCGCAGATCGGCGGCATGTACGAAGGCGATATGTCGCGCAAGCGCAACCTCGTCGAATACGGCTTCCGGCTGCCCTCGGCGGTCGACAACCGCCCGCTCACCTGGGAGGAGTTCGCCGACCGGATCGGCCAGACCGTGTACATGTCGGCCACGCCCGGCCCGTACGAGCTGGGCAGTACCGGTGGTGAATTCGTCGAGCAGGTGATTCGCCCGACCGGTCTGGTCGACCCGCAGGTAGTGGTCAAGCCGACCAAGGGCCAGATCGACGATCTGGTGCACGAGATCCGCGCCCGCACCGAACGCGACGAACGCGTCCTGGTGACCACCCTGACCAAGAAGATGGCCGAGGACCTCACCGACTATCTGCTGGGCATGGGGGTTCGGGTGCGCTACCTGCATTCGGAGATCGACACGTTGCGCCGCGTCGAACTGCTGCGGCAGCTGCGGCTGGGTGAGTACGACGTGCTGGTCGGCATCAACCTGCTGCGTGAGGGCCTCGATCTGCCGGAGGTGTCGCTGGTCGCGATTCTGGACGCCGACAAGGAAGGCTTCCTGCGCAGTGCCACCAGCCTCATCCAGACGATCGGGCGCGCCGCGCGCAACGTCTCCGGCGAAGTGCACATGTACGCCGACAAGGTGACCGATTCGATGCGCCAGGCCATCGACGAGACCGAACGCCGGCGGGCCAAGCAGGTCGCCTACAACGAAGCCAACGGTATCGACCCGAAACCGCTGCGCAAGAAGATCGCCGACATCCTCGATCAGGTCTACCGTGAGGCCGACGAGACCGAGGTCGAGGTCGGCGGATCCGGACGCAATGCCAGCCGCGGACGCCGTGCCCAGGGCGAACCCGGCCGCGCGGTGAGCGCCGGCGTGTACGAGGGCCGCGACATCGCGAATATGCCGCGCGCGGAACTGGCGGATCTGGTGGCCCAGCTGACCGATCAGATGATGAACGCCGCCCGCGAGTTGCAGTTCGAGCTGGCCGGGCGATTGCGCGACGAGATCGCCGACCTGAAGAAGGAGTTGCGGGGTATGGACGCTGCCGGGCTGAAATGAGTTCCCGCACAGCATCTTTCCCGCGGATGCGGCGGTGCCCCGGCCGGACCGGGGCACCCGCGCGGCCCGCTTCAGCTCTGCGTGGCCATCCACTCGTTGACCCGGCGCTCGCCCTCCTCGCGCGAGACGTCCTCGACCCGGGTCATGACCACCCAGCGATGTCCGAACGGATCCATCACCAGCCCGTAGCGGTCGCCGGTGACGAACGTCTGCGGCTCCTCGACCCGGGCTGCGCCGTGTTCGGCGGCGCGGGCGACGACCGCGTCGACATCGGGGCAGTAGTGCACGATGCTGGTGTGCACCCAGCCCGATTCGGGTGCGCGCACCCCGTGATCGGGGATGGGCATACCCATCTGGATGGTGGAATCGCCGATCGCCAGTTCGGCGTGCGCCGGTTGCCCGTCGGGAAGGTCGTTGCGGCTGAGCACCTTCGCGCCGAAGACCGCGGAGTAGAACTCGATGGCCTTGTTGCCGTCGGGTACGGCCAGGAAACAGTTGATGGAGTGATAACCCTCGGGAATGGGATTGACGTCGTTGCTCATAGGGACAACTCTCGGCTGTTGCGCGGAGAAGATCTTGGAAGAAGGCGACAATCTCGTCCGCGGCGGGAGACGGTCCGTGCCGACCGGTGATGGGCGCGCGAAAGGCGCTGCACTGCAACCGGTTCCGGTACCACCACCGGAAGTGACCAAGGGCATTCTGCATCCTCTCGAGCAGGAGCGACACCGTCGGCTGATCCGCTTGCCGGCCGGTCCGGGCACCGCCGAATTCGTCGAATGGTATTGGTCGGTCTCCTGGGATCTGCGCGGCAGGCCGCCTTACCAGGCGCAGGTGCTGCCGTTTCCCTCGGTCAATGTCAGCTTCGAGCGGTCCGTCACCCGCACCGGCGGGTTCGTCAACGGCGTGACCACCGGCAAATTCGTCCGCGAACTGGCGGGGGAGGGTGAAACCTTCGCCGCGAAGTTCCGTCCCGGTGGCTTCGGCGCCTTCACCGGAATCGATGTGGGCGCCCTGCGCGATACCGCGATCGAACTGGCCGAGGTGCTGCCGGAGGCCGCAGGCCTGACCGAACGCGTGCTGGCGGCCGACAGCGCCGGCGACCGCCGCGACATCGTCGACGCATACTTCGCCCGTGCCGCGCGCCGCCGCACGCCCGACGACAACTATCTCCTGGTGCTGCGCATCATCGCCGCGATGGAAGCCGATCCGGACCTGACCCGCGTCGACCAGGTCACCGCCCGTTTCGACATCCCGATCCGCACCCTGCAACGCCTGTTCCGCCGCTACGTCGGAGCGGGCCCGAAGTGGGTGCTGCGCCGCTACCGGCTTCAGGACGGCGCACAACTGCTGGCGCAGGGCCGCACCGACGATCTGGCCACTCTGGCACTGGAACTCGGCTATTTCGATCAAGCCCATTTCAGTCGCGAATTCGCGAACGAGATCGGAATGGCGCCGCTGGAATACGCGCGCGCATCGCTACTGTCGCACCACGCCTCACCGCGGGACTCGGCGCCGGATCGCTGATTCGTTTCGGCCGAACCGGTTCCGGGAATAACCGAACACATAAGTAGTTGAATGCTGTACTACCAGCCCGGCGGCGGTGCTGCCGGCCGACAGAGGAGTTGGCGATGAGTGTTCTGGTGCTGATCGGGCGCATTCTGTTCGTCATATTGTTCGCGAGTTCGGCGATCGGGCATCTGACGCAGGCCGATGCGATGACCGGTTACGCCCGCAGCAAGGGTGTTCCGATGGCGAAGGAGGCGGTGCTGGGCTCGGGGGTGGTGCTGCTGCTCGGGGCCTCGAGCGTGCTGCTCGGGGTGTGGGCCGATCTGGGTTCACTGCTGCTGTTCGTATTCCTGCTGCCGACCGCATTCCTCATGCATCCCTTCTGGAAGGAATCCGATGCTCAGGCCAAACAGGGGGAGATGATTCATTTCAACAAGGATCTGGCATTGGCCGGTGCGGCGCTCATGCTGTTCGCCTTCTTCGCTCATGTCGACGATCTCGGCGCCACAATCACCGGACCGCTATTCCACCTCGGATGATCGCGAACGGCCGCATTCGGCATTCCGTTTATTACCTCGCATATCCGGTAAGCGCCCGAATCGGTTCCCGCTGCCCGGAATTGTGAGTTCTCACCATCGCGCCCGGGTGTCGTTGTGCACCCGGGCAATCGAGGTCGGCGCAATTGGGGAATACCCCCTTCTGTGACGAAAATCCCAGGGCCACAAGCGGGTTCGCAACTGCGACAACGATCGCAGCGAGATGGGTCTGCGGTCGGGATCCGCGCTGCTGAGACGGGTCGTGCGGCCATCCGGCCGGCTAATGTGGCGTGGGGATCGCGAGGCGCACCGATGTGATGTATTGCGATTGTCGATGATTCCGGCGCGATAACGGTTATGGTCTAGCGCAGTTGCCCGCGCGGGTTTCTGCTCCGGAATTGCGCGCAGGCATCCGCCCACTTGTATGTTTGGAGGAAAGATGACCGCCTACCGGTCCATTGTCGTCGGTACCGATGGCTCGGA
Source organism: Nocardia sp. 852002-51101_SCH5132738 (assembly GCF_001665695.1). NCBI lineage: Bacteria > Bacillati > Actinomycetota > Actinomycetes > Mycobacteriales > Nocardiaceae > Nocardia > Nocardia sp. 852002-51101_SCH5132738. The sequence continues at coordinate 80,966 of NZ_LZML01000108.1, forward strand.
TTCGTCGTATGTCGCTGTCGAGAAGGCTGCCGCGCTGGCCGGCGACGCGGGCGCCACCCTGTACGTCGCATGCGCGTACTACCCGACCGACGACCGCGATGTGGCCGCTGCGGCCGACGTCCTCAAGGACGAGGCCTACCAGGTGCGCGGCTCGGCGCCCACCAACGAGATCCTGCGCGTCGCGCGGGACAAGGCCGTCGCCGCCGGTGCGACCAACATCGTGGAGCGGGCCGTCGTGGGCGAACCCGTCGAGTCGCTGCTGAACCTGGTCAAGGAGGTGGAGGCCGATCTGCTGGTCGTCGGTAACCGCGGCCTCAACACCCTGACGGGGCGCTTGCTCGGCTCGGTGCCCTCCGACGTCGCGCGCAAGTCGCGCAGCGACGTCCTGATCGTGCACACCGTGCGCTGACGTTCGCCCGACCTGCCGCCCGGGTCCTCAGCGCAATGCGCCGAGGACCTGGGGCAGTGTGCCGGTGTGAACCACCGATAATCGCTGTGTGGCACGGGTGAGCGCCACGTAGAGGTCGTTGAGTCCGCGCGGCGACTCGTCCAGGATGGCCTGCGGCTCCACCAGCACGACCGCGTCGAACTCCAGGCCCTTCACCTCCGCCACCGTCAGCACCTGCACGGATTCGCCCGCCAGCGAGGCGAATTCGCTCACCGTCGCATGTGGGGCGAGCACGGCGGTGATTCCCGGCTCGCCGGCCTCGGCGTCGACGAGTTCGGTGACCGCGGCCAACGAGCCGCCGGCCGCGACCTGCACGGCCCGCGGCGCAAAGCCGGATTCCCGGACGGAGCGGGGAATGGTCGCCTCCGGGTCGATCGCGGCCAGCACATCGGCAGCGACCGCCATGATCTCGGCGGGCGTGCGATAGTTGACTGTCAGCTCGGTGAGCTTCCAGCGCTGTGCGACATAGGGTTCCAGCATGCGCTGCCAGGACGAGGCGCCCGCCGGATCTCCGGTCTGCGCGACATCGCCGACCACCGTCACCCAGCGATTCGGAATGCGCCGCATCACCATTCGCCACGCCATCTCCGACAGTTCCTGAGCCTCGTCGATGATCACGTGTCCGTAGGTCCAGCTGCGATCGCCGGCAGCCCGCTCGGCGGTCGTCTGGCGGTTGCGCACATGCTGGCGTTCGGCGAGCTGTCCGGCGTCGATCAGGTCGTAGGCCATGAGGATTTCCGGATCCAGGTCGTCTTCGAGATCCTGCGGCGCCGAACCGGTCAGGATGTCGAGCGCCTCCTGCGCCTCGGCCAGCTGCGCGCGCCACCGCCGCCGCGAGCGTTCCCGCTCCTCCGCGTCGTCGATGCCCAGCAATTCCGCCAGCTCGTCGAGCAGCGGCGCGTCCGCCGCCGCGAAAGCGGGCCCACTCGCCGCGTCGAGCGCGCGGAACAGCTCCTTGCGGTCCTCGGCGCTGAGCCGGTCCGCGGCGTGCGCGAGCCGCTCCGGCTCGGCCCACAGGTCGGCGAGCACCTGCTGCGGGGTCAGGATCGGCCACAACTGCGCGATCGCGCGCTGAATGCCGGCGTCGGCACGCATCTCGTCGCGAATCTCGGTGAGGTCGGCCTGGCTCAGCAGATTGCGCCCGGAACTCGACGGCCGCCGGCCCGCGGCGACATCCGCCTCGTCGACGGTGTCGGCGAACTGGTCCTTGCCGATGATCTGTGCTAGCTGGTCGGTCAGCGCGTCGACCACCGAGGCGGCGAAGATCGGGCGGGCGAGGTTGTGCGGGCGGCGCGAGGAGCGCGCCCGGCCGCGCGCACGGGTGGCGATCTTGCGATCCAGCGTCAGCTCGTACCCGTCGAAGTCGAGGCGGACCGGGTCGCGCGGTACTTCCTGCCGGTCGCGCACCGCCTTCTTCAGCACATCGATCATGTCGAGCGAACCCTTGAGTTCGCCCGCGCGCAGCGAATCCTCCAGTGTCGCTTCGACTCCCGGATACAGATTGCCGATCGTGGACAGCAGCACGCCGGTCTCGCCCAGCGACGGCAGCACTTGGCCGATGTAGTCGAGGAAGGTGGAATTGGGCCCGATGATCAGTACGCCGGCCTTGTCGAGCTGCTGGCGGTAGGTGTAGAGCAGATACGCCGCACGATGCAGCGCGACCGCGGTCTTCCCGGTACCCGGACCGCCCTGGACCACCAGCACGCTGCGGTGTTCGGAGCGGATGATGGCGTCCTGCTCGCTCTGAATCGTCTCGACGATATCGGTCATGTGGCCGGTGCGCGCCGCGTTCAACGCGGTGAGCAGGGCGCTCTCACTGCCGACGCCGCCGTCGTCGGAGTCGATCGCGCCGGCCCGCCGTGCCATCTCCAGATCGAGATATTCGTCGCTGATACCGGTCACGTTGCGGTTGCGTGAGCGGATGTGCCGACGCCGGGTCACGCCGTCGGGGGCGGCGGTGGTGGCGAGGTAGAACGGGCGGGCCAGCGGGGCCCGCCAGTCCAGCAGCAGGGTGTTGTAGTCGTCGTCCTCGTCTAGGATGCCGAGGCGGCCGATGTAGCGGTACTCGCCCTCGGCGCCGTCGTCGCCGGTGTCGTTCGCGGCCAGATCGATCCGGCCGAAGCAGAGCCCGTTCTCGGCGGCGTCGTATTTGGCGAGGTCCTCGGAGTAGAGCTGGGTGAACGATTCGCGTTCGCTGCGGGCCTGCGGCGTGCCGCCGGTCTCGAGCAGCACCGTCTTCAACCGGCGCTGCGCGTACTCCCGCATGCCGTCGAGCCGCTGATACAGCAGGGTGAGATAGCTCTGCTCCCGCTCCAGTTCGGCAGCGCGATCGGTGGCGGGGCGATCCTCGGTGAGGCGGTCGGGCAAAACGGAACTCCTTGTCACCACAGGGGCCGAGCGGGCCGCGCGCGAAGAGAACGGAATCGTCGAGTCTAGTTCGGGTTCGCGGGACTCGCCGTAGTCGCAGGTGAACGCGTCGCGACCTGGGTAGTGAAATGTTGCACTACCGGGTCGTCGAACGTCGCCTCGAACTCGGCCGTGCGATTGGGCCGGACGGGCAGCAGCGCGTGTTCGAGGGTCATCGCGGATCTTTCAGGAGGCGTGAGTGTTGTTCGGCCGCCGTCCCAGGGCGTTGCTCTCGGAGGTCGCCGGTTTGGCACGGTACATCGCCAGATCGGCGTCGTGCAGCACCGCTTCGGGGGTGCGCGGATCACCCGGGCGCAGCGCGGTGACGCCGATCGACGCCTCGATGTGGATGCGGTGGCCGCGGGCGATGATCGGCTCGGCCATGGTCTGGCGCAACCGGGCGATCAGGCCGTCCAGGTCGTCCGGCTGGGTGCGGCCGGACAGCAGTACCAGGAATTCGTCGCCGCCGATGCGGCCGACCACATCGTCGGTGCGCAGGCCGCGCTGCAGTCGCTGGGCCACGATCTGCAGCACGGTATCGCCGATCGCGTGGCCCAGGGTGTCGTTGATGGCCTTGAATCCGTCGAGGTCGATGAACAAAACGTTTGATACCGGCGACTGTTCGTCGACGCCCAGCGCGGTCGCCAGCCGCGAGAGCAACAGCGATCGGTTGGCCAGCCCGGTGAGCGGATCGTGGGTCGCCTGATATTCCAATTGCCTTCGGCTGGCACGGAATTCGGTGACGTCGTTGAACGAGGAGACGGCCGGCGAGTCGGCTGCGCCCGGGTTGAGCAACCGGCTCGAACCCGACAGCCAGCGCCGCTGCCCGTCCGGGCGGTCCACGCCGAACACGTAGCGGGAGATGGTTTCTCCCGTGGCGAGGGTTCGTGCCACCGGGTGATGGCTCGGGGCCAGCGGCTGGGCTTTCGCGTCGAGCAGCGCCAACGGCAGCGAATCGATGCGGCGGCCGACCAGATTGTCGCCTTCCTGACCGAAGATGCGTAGCGCCGCCGGGTTGATCGATTCGATCCGGCCCTCGCGGTCGATGACGACCACACCCTCCTCGAGTTGCGACACCACGGCCGTGAAATGGTGTTCGGCCCGGTGCTGGGCGGCCTCGGCGCGGCGCTGAGCGGTGAGGTCGTGGATCACCACCTGATAGGCCAGCCGGTTCTGCCAGACGGTGAGCACCGAGACCGTCTCGACGTCGACCGCCTGACCGTCGCTGCGGATCAGGGTCATTTCCGCTGTCTCGGACGCGTCGCCGGTCTGGTGCAGCCGGTCGATGCGCTCGAGCATCGCGGGCACGTCGCGATGCGCCACGAACTGGGTGACCGGATGTCCGACCACCTCGTTCACTCCGGGGGCGGCCAGCAGCCGCACGATCGCCGGATTGGCGTAGACGACGATGCCGTACTCGTGCACGACGACGCCATCGGGACTGTGCTCGACCAGGGTGCGGTACCGCTGGGCGAGCAGTTCGGCGTCCATCACGGCCTCGGGCCGGTTCTCACCTGCCTCAACCACATGTAACCCCCTGATCATGGTCTGTTCAGGTCAATTGGCGCACGGGATCATTCTGATGGTGACGTACCGCGGATCACAGCGCGGACGGTATTGGTTCGGTCACAGTTCAGGTTCTTATCGGGCCTGTGAGTGATCATGACAGGTGCCCGTTCCCGCGGTATCGGCGGACGGTACGCTGTCGGGTTCGGGTTCGGTCCGGTCGGGGGGCCGGACCGGGTGTTACGCCGGAGGCAGCTGCCCAGGCCGGGTGTAGGAGCGCGAATGCCGAACACAACCCCGATGTCAACTCGAGAATATCAAGATCGTATGCCGATCGCAGGTATCGGCGTCGTCGGCGGTTACGGCTGGGGCAGGGAGACGCTGTGGCGCGGTCTGCACACCGGTAAGGCGGCCGCCGGGCTCTATCCCGGCTACGGCGCCGACCGCGACGAATACGCGTGGATCGCCCTGGTGCCCGACGGCGGCGACGAGTCGCTGAGCCCGAGCCGCTACGCCCGGGCGGTTCAGGAGGCCGCGCGCGAGGCGATCGCCGACGCGACCGAACGAGGCTGGCGGCCGGGCCGCACCGTCGGGGTGATCCACGCGATCGTGCTCGGCGACGTCCGGGATTGGGAGGACTTCTACCTCGCCGACGACAGCCGCCGCCGCTCCCGCGACTATCTGCGCCTGCTGCCGTCGACTCCGATCTCGCTGCTGATGCAGGAATTCGGCTTCCACGGCCCCTCGATGAACGTCTCGGCGGCTTGCAGTTCGGCCAATGTCGCGCTGATCACCGCGCAGATGTGGCTGGATCAGGGTTTCGCCGACGACGTGATCTGCGTGACCACCGACCTGTCGGCGAGCCCCGACATGGTCCACCACTTCGTGCAGATGGGCGCGGCCGTGATCGACGCCGATCCGCTGGAGGCGTGCCGGCCGTTCCAGGAGGGCAGCCGCGGATTCAGCTTCGGTGAGGCGTCGGTGGCGTTCGTGGTCTCCCGGCAGGTGGAGCGGCCGTACTGCGCGATGCTGGGCGGGGCGATGACCAATGACGCTTATCACGTCGTGTCCGTCGACCCCGGTCTGGAGCGGATACTGGACTGTACGCGCCAGGCCCTGGACCGGGCCGGGGTGCGCTCCGGGGACGTGAGCTACTACAACGCCCACGGACCGGGGACCCGGCAGTGCGATGTGGCCGAACGGGCCGTGCTGGCGCGGATCTTCGACGACCGCCCGCAGGTCTATTCGATCAAGCCGCTGACCGGACATTGCATGGGTGCGGCGGCCGGCGTCGAGATCGCGGCGACGGCGCTGGGGTACGAACGCGGCGTCGTGGTGGCGCCGCCCATCGTGGCCGAGGCGCATCCTCGCCTGCTGGACGGACCCACCCCGTTCGACGGCGGATTCACGGTGAAGACCTCGCTCGGAATGGGCGGGCACAACTCCGTGGTGGTGCTCGGCCCGGCGTGAGCGCCGGGACCGCTCGGGTCGCGGAACGGGGCCGCTCGCGGTCGTGTCACCGAACTTGTCGGTGGGTGTGCTTAGCATGGCGTCTGGGGAGATTCTGGATGCCGAATTTCGATCGAGAAGGGACAGCCGGTGGCGGATCTGTTGACCGTGCGCGGAGCTCGGGAGCACAACCTGAAGGGAGTGGACCTCGACCTGCCACGCGACAGCCTGATCGTGTTCACCGGACTGTCCGGGTCCGGTAAATCCAGCCTCGCCTTCGACACCATCTTCGCCGAGGGCCAGCGTCGCTACGTCGAATCGCTGTCGGCGTACGCCCGCCAGTTCCTGGGGCAGATGGACAAGCCCGATGTGGATTTCATCGAGGGACTCTCCCCGGCGGTGTCGATCGACCAGAAGTCGACCAACCGCAATCCGCGCTCGACCGTCGGCACCATCACCGAGGTCTACGACTACCTGCGCCTGCTGTACGCCCGCGCCGGAACCCCGCACTGCCCGGTTTGCGGTGAACTGATCGCCAAGCAGACCCCGCAGCAGATCGTGGATCAGGTGCTGGAGATGGAGCCCGGCACCCGCTTCCAGGTGCTGGCCCCGGTGGTGCGGACCCGCAAGGGCGAATTCGTTGACCTGTTCGACCAGCTGAACACCCAGGGCTACTCCCGGGTGCGGGTCGACGGTGTGGTGTATCCGCTCACCGAGCCGCCGAAGCTGAAGAAGCAGGAGAAGCACGACATCGAGGTCGTGATCGACCGGCTGGCCGTCAAGCCGACTTCCAAACAGCGGCTGACGGATTCGATCGAGACGGCGCTGCGGCTGGCCGACGGCATCGTGGTGCTGGACTTCGTCGACCGCGACGAACACGCCCACGACCGCGAGCGGCGGTTCTCGGAGAAACTGGCCTGCCCGAACGGTCATCCGCTGGATATCGAGGATCTGGAACCGCGGTCGTTCTCCTTCAACTCGCCGTACGGCGCCTGCCCGGACTGCACCGGTCTCGGCATTCGCAAGGAGGTCGATCCGGATCTGGTGGTGCCCGACCCGGAACTGAGCCTCAACGACGGCGCGATCGCCCCGTGGTCGCGCGGGCAGACCGCCGAATACTTCAACCGTCTGCTGTCCGGGCTGTCCGAGGCGATCGGCTTCTCGATGGACGCGCCGTGGAATACGTTGCCGCTCAAGGCCCGTAAGGCGGTGCTCGAGGGCAGCTCCGATCAGGTGCACGTGTCCTACACCAACCGCTACGGCCGCAAGCGGTCCTACTACGCCGACTTCGAGGGCGTGATGCCGTTCCTGCAGCGGCGGTTGGAGAGCACCGAGTCCGAGCAGATGAAGGAGCACTACGACGGGTACATGCGCGATGTGCCGTGCCCGGTCTGTAGCGGTGCGCGGCTGCGCCCGGAGATCCTGGCCGTCACCCTCAACGCCGAAGCCGGGCGCCGTTCCATCGCCGAGGTGTGCGATCTCTCGATCCGCGACTGCTCGCGCTTCCTGAACTCGCTCGAGCTGGGGGAGCGGGAGGCCGCGATCGCCGGTCAGGTACTCAAGGAGATTCAGGCCCGGCTGGGCTTCCTGCTCGACGTGGGCTTGGAATATCTGACGCTGTCGCGGGCGGCGGCGACGCTGTCCGGCGGTGAGGCGCAGCGCATCCGGCTGGCCACCCAGATCGGTTCGGGACTGGTCGGCGTGCTGTACGTGCTCGACGAGCCGTCCATCGGCCTGCATCAGCGCGACAACCGGCGCCTGATCGAAACCCTCACGCGGCTGCGGAATCTCGGCAATACGCTGATCGTGGTCGAACACGACGAGGACACCATCCACTCCTCGGATTGGGTGGTCGACATCGGCCCGCTGGCCGGTGAGCACGGCGGCCAGGTCGTCTACAGCGGCCCCTACCCGGGGCTGCTCGAGGATCCGAATTCGCTGACCGGCGCCTATCTTTCGGGCCGCGAAGTGATCGAGGTGCCGCTGGTACGCCGGCCGGTGTCGAAGAAGAAGCAGCTCACCGTGGTCGGCGCGAACGAGCACAATCTGCGCGGCATCGATGTGGCCTTCCCGCTCGGCGTGCTGACCTCGGTCACGGGCGTCTCCGGTTCCGGCAAGTCGACGCTGGTCAACGACATCCTGGCGACCGTGCTGGCGAACAAGCTGAACGGTGCGCGGCAGGTGCCCGGCCGGCACACCCGGATCAACGGTCTCGACCACCTCGACAAGCTGGTGCAGGTCGACCAGTCCCCGATCGGGCGCACCCCGCGCTCGAACCCGGCCACCTACACCGGCGTCTTCGACAAGATCCGCACCCTGTTCGCGGCCACCACCGAGGCCAAGGTGCGCGGCTATCAGCCGGGCCGGTTCTCCTTCAACGTCAAGGGCGGCCGGTGCGAGGCCTGTTCCGGCGACGGCACATTGAAGATCGAGATGAACTTCCTGCCGGATGTGTACGTGCCCTGCGAGGTGTGCCACGGCGCCCGGTATAACCGGGAAACCCTCGAGGTGCACTACAAGGGCAAGACCATCGCCGAGGTGCTCGACATGTCGATCGAGGAGGCGGCCGACTTCTTCGAGCCGGTCACCTCGATCCACCGATACCTCAAGACCCTGGTCGATGTCGGCCTGGGGTATGTGCGGCTGGGGCAGAGCGCCCCGACGCTGTCCGGTGGTGAGGCGCAGCGCGTGAAGCTGGCCGCAGAACTGCAGAAACGCTCGACCGGGCGCACGGTCTACATCCTCGACGAGCCGACCACCGGCCTGCACTTCGAGGACATTCGCAAACTGCTCGCGGTGATCAACGGATTGGTCGACAAGGGCAACACCGTCATCGTCATCGAACACAACCTCGACGTCATCAAGACCTCCGACTGGGTAATCGACATGGGTCCCGAGGGCGGCTCCGGCGGTGGCACCGTGATCGCACAGGGCACCCCGGAAGACGTTGCGGCCGTTGCCGACAGCTACACCGGCCAGTTCCTGCGCGAGGTCCTCGACAAGCCCGCCGCACCGGCGAAGGCGACGAAGACCAAGAAGGCGACGGCCGCCAAGTCGGCGGCTGCGAAGCCGGCCGGGCGTCGCAAGACGGCTGCCGTCGGCTGAGCATCGCGCGGCGGACCCGCTGGTTTCCGGCGGGTCCGTCTCTCAACGATGTCGATCGGTATCAGCGGCCCCGGTAGGCCGCGCTCGATCAGACCGCGTCCCAGCTGTCGGCGCCGCGGCGGCGGCCGAGCTGCCGGCGCCGGAAGAAGACCTCTTCCACCGACACCGAACTGGCAGCCACCGCGTCGGCCACCGTGGTCAGCCGCGGGTCCTCACTGCGTTCGTCCAGATGCCATTGCACGCCCGCGCGGCGTTCCGGCGGCAGCATCGCCCAGCGGCTGCCGATCCGCGCCTGGACCGAATGATCGCCCGCCGCAATGATTTCCAGCAGGACGGGCCACAGATCGGCTTCGGTGGCATGCGAGGGCAGCGCCGCGATAGTGGCGTCGGACTGCTGGGCGAGCATATCGGCCAGCGCCGGCCGCATCGCGGGATCGAGCAGTGCCAGCAGGGCGAACAACCCGCGCCAGGGCGCCGGATCGGAGCAGCCCTCCAGGCCCTGCAGCAGGGCGGCGGCCACCGCGGTATCGGTGAAAATCGGCAGTGCCGCCATCGCCGCCAGGGCGGGCGGGCGCAAGGTGTCGAAGAAGACGGCCATATCGCGCACCGCCCGGCCGTGGATCGCGGTCGTCACCAGATTGCCCAGGAGGGCGGGCGTCCCGACGCCCAGCACGATATCTCCCACGTCGGCGACGACATCGGTATCGCAGCGCGCGAAGATCGACAACGCCGCCAGCCGCAACTCCGGTGACCCGTGCAGGACGGTCTGGATCATGCGCGGCATCCGGCGCGCCGGGCCGTTGAGCAACTGGCGCAGCACGGAGGTCAGGGCGCTGGTGGAGAAGGCGAACGACGCCGAGAAGATCAGGCCTTCGTCGTCGGGAACGCCGCGCTCCACGGCTTCGATCAGCCGGGGTGACGCGTAGCCGAGAAACGGCCCCGCGGTGATGTAGTCGCGCCGGCGCAGCACCTCGTTGACGATCTGCACGATCGGTTCCGGCGGCGCGATATCGGCCAGTTCACCGACCGTGCGCGGGTCCAGATACGGCGCACAGTCGGCCGCGTAGCCGATGCCGAGCAGTGCGACGGTTTCGGCGGCCTTCTTCGGGTGATCGACGCCCACCGCGCCGGCCGCGCGCCCGGTCAGCGCCGGCGGCACCAGCTTCTGTACCAGCGGCATCGAGATGCCGAGCGGAATGATCGGCACCAATTTGCTGATCCGCTTGAAGGTTTCGGCATGCTGATCGAAGACGATCGCGGCCATCCGCTGCTGCAGTTCGTGCAGATTCCGGGCGCCGAGGCGCTCCAGATGAGCGAGCCGTTCCGGTGGAACGTGCAACGTGCGGGCGAGCAGGATGAGCTGGGCGCGGGTTACCGGATCCGTCATCAGTCCAGCAGGTTCCCGAACATGATCTTCTTCGCCGGCGCCCGCAGCGGCCGCGGCAGGGCGCTGATCATCGAGTCCACCGACTGCGACAGCGCCTGCGCCTCCTCACGACGTGCCTGCGTGAACAGCGACAACAGGTCCGCGCACTCGTGATCGGTCAGTAGATCCGTGGCGGCGATCGGCCCGCCGAGTTCGTGGTCCAGATCTCTTCTGGCGGTCATGCTGCACCCCGGTATTCGTCACGTCTTCCGCTGGAACGTACCCATGAAGACATCCGGCGAATCATAGAAGCCGGCTACCGCGCGGCGAGGGCGGAAATGCCCGCATTGGGGTAAGTCACCGCGAAAAGCGGCGAGTGCTCGAGCACGACAACGACCGGCCGGTCCGCACGCCGCCGTCAGGTCCGCCGCGCACACCTGCGACGATCGGGGCATGGCGATTCCGACCGCATTCACCGAAATCCTCTCCGTCCGCCACCCGATCGTGTCCGCGCCCATGGGTGGCGAAGCGGGCGGGGCCCTGGCCGCCGCGGTCTCCGAGGGGGGCGGTCTGGGGCTCGTCGGTGGTGGTCGCGGCGACCGGGAATGGGTCGAGCGCGAACTGCGACTGGTGCGCGAGAACACCACCGCGCCATGGGGAGTCGGCTTCCTGAGCTGGGCGATCGACCGAGCCGTACTCGACCACGCGCTGTCGTTCGATCCAGCCGCGGTGGTGCTGTCCTTCGGGGACCCGATGCCGCTCGCGGCCGCCGTCCGGGACGCGGGTGCGGTGTTGATCGTGCAGGTCACCGATGCCGACGAGGCGCGGCGGGCGCTGGACGCGGGCGCGGACGTGCTGGTGGCGCAGGGCAGCGACGCCGGTGGTCACTGTGCGGCCCAGGGCATCGGGACGCTGTCGTTCGTGCCGACGATCGTCGATCTGGCGGGTGCGGTGCCGGTGCTCGCGGCCGGTGGCATCGCCGACGGTCGTGCGATCGCGGCCGCGCTGGCGCTCGGCGCGGCCGGGGCGATGGTGGGCACCCGCTTCCAGGCGACCCACGAGGCTCTCGTGCCCGCCGAACTGGGCAAGGCCCTGGTGGACGCCGCCGGCGCCGATACCGAGGTGAACTGGACGCTCGACATCGCTCGCGGCGCACCGTGGCCGGAGAAATATCCGGCCCGCACCCTGCGCAACACCTTCCTCGACCACTGGCGCGGCCGCGACGACGAACTGCGTACCGACGAGGCCGCCCTGCGCGACTACCGCGAAGCCGCCGCCCGCAACGACGTCACCGCCGTTCCGGTGTGGGCCGGCCAGGCCGTCGACCGGATCACCTCGATCGCTTCGGCCACCGAACTGGTGGGTGTGCTCGCCGCCGAAACCGAAGCGGCGCTGCGCCGAATCACGGTGCGCGAGGACTGAGTTCGACGACGGTGCCGCTGTCATAGCGGCGTTCACTATCGGTCCGAAATCCGCCTAAATCTTGACCACAGGGTGACGCGTCCATCATTATGAACACACGTTCATGAACAGACGTTCATAATGACTCGAAGGAGACTCCCATGACCGCGATCGTCAATACCGCCCAATCGGAGGCGTGGAACGGGTACGAGGGTGAACACTGGGCCGGGAACGCCGACCGCTACGACGCGGTGAACTCGGGGATCAACGAGCCGTTGCTGACCGCGGCCGGTATCGCGGCGGGAGATCGGGTCCTCGATATCGGCTGCGGTAACGGTCAATTGACGCGCGAGGCGGCCCGGCGGGCAGCCTCGGCGACCGGAGTCGACCTCTCCGGGCCGATGCTCGCGCGGGCGCGCTCGCTCGCCGAAGCCGAAGGCGTGCACAATGTTTCGTTTCATCAGGGCGATGCGCAGGTGTTCGAGTTCGCGCCCGGCTCCTTCGATGTGGCGGTGAGCCGGTTCGGCATCATGTTCTTCGCCGACCCGGTGGCGGCGTTCACCAATATCGCCCGCGCGCTGGGGCCGGGCGGGCGGCTCGCGATCGCCGTACCGGCGATGTCGGATTCCGACGTCAGTGCCGTATTCGCCGCGGCGGCAACACATCTGCCCGGATTCGAGGTGGGGCACGGCTTCAACGCCTTCGCCGATCCCGCCGCCACCGCCGATCTGCTCGGCGCGGCGGGGTTCGCCGATGTCGCGAACGAACTCGTCGTCACCGACAGCGTCTGGGGCGCGGATGTCGACGATGCCACCGAATTCGTCGTGGGCTGGGGGCCGGTGCGGTACCACCGGATGCGCAACGACTTCGCCACCGATGCCGAGGTGCGTACCGCCGTCGCCGCCGCTCTCGCGCCGTTCGCGGGCGACGGTCCGATCCGGTTGCGCTCGGCCTCCCGGCTCGTCACCGCCACCGTCGCACTACCGTAGGTCCCATGTCACCCCGACGGGCGGCGGCGTTGCACGACCGCGACGATCGCGATCTGCGCGCCCATCTGATCGCCACGGCCGAGAAACTGTTCGCCGAACAGGGCAGCGCCGGGCTCACCGTGCGTGCCATCGCGCGGGCGGCCGGGGTGTCCGACGGGGTGCTCTACAACCATTTCGCCGACAAGGAGGAACTGCTCGCCGCGGCGCTGCGGGCCCACGTGGAATCGGTGGATCGGAGCTTCCCGCCGCTGCCCGCCGCCGGTAGCGGCGATCTCGCGGAGAATCTGGCGGTGTGCCTGCGCCAGGGGCTGGCGCTGCATCAGGCGGTATTGCCGGTGTTCGCGGGCCTGATCACCCAGCCCGCGGTCCTCGCCAGATTCGCCGAAACCGAAGGCCGGCAGCGAATCTGGCGCGAGGAATTGGTGGTCTATCTGCGCGCCGAACGCGATCTGGGCCGACTGGCGGCCGACGCGGACGTCGATGCGGCCGCCGCGGTCCTGGTCGGCATCTGCCACGACGCGGTGCTCTCGTCGTTGCTCTCGGGAACGCCGCGTCCGTTCGCGCCGCCCCCGGTCGCCGCCGTCGTCGCCACTCTGCTGTCGGGGATCGCCGTGCGGTGATCCGCGCGGCGCACGCCCGAGCTCAGTACACCGGCCCGGTGTACTTCTCGCCCGGTCCCGCACCCGGCGCGTCCGGATGTGCCGACGACTCCCGGAACGCGCGCTGCAGCGACTGCAGACCCTCGCGGATGGGTCCGGCGTGGGGGCCCAGATATTCGACCGACGCCGTCACCAGTCCGGCGAGGGCCGTGATCACGCGCCGGGCCTCGTCCAGATCGCGACGCGGGCTGGAATCGGGGTCCTCGTCGGCGAGGCCCAGCTTCTCGGCGGCCGAGCTCATCAGCATCACCGCGGCCCGGCTGATCACCTCGACGGCGGGGATATCGGCCAGCTCCCGCACCGTTTCCGGATCCGCGGACTCACTCAGGGCCGACGGGTCGCCGGCATGCTCGCTCATATCCGTAGCATGTCATCGGGTTCGCGTCGCCGGGTTGCGGGGGCGGCCGATTGGGAGTAGGGGCGCCTCCGGTGTTAAAGTGGTCGGCGACGACCGCCCCGGTCCCGTGCTGGAACCGATCCAGCGCACCGGCTCGGGGCTGTAAGTGGAGCCCGACTCCCACCATCGGCCGGCCTGCGTGCCAGGTTCGATGGTCCGGTCACCCGCCGTATGCGGCGGGTTTCTCGCTCGGATCCGTCCGTGGCGAGGTCGAGGTGGCAGTCCTGTTGGTGGACGCCCGCGGCGACCGGTCGACATTCGGGCCCCGTGGCGGTGAAATACCGCAACGGGGCTTTCGTGTTGGGTATGGGGTTGCAGTTGTTGCTCGCGGTCGTTGGATGACACCGCTTGACCTAGGAGGCCCCATCAGCACTGAGACCCGCATCAACGATCGCATCCGCGTGCCCGAGGTCCGACTCATCGGACCGGGTGGTGAGCAGGTGGGGATCGTGCGTGTTGAAGATGCACTACGCGTCGCCCAAGAGGCTGACCTCGACCTCGTCGAGGTCGCACCGGACGCGCGTCCACCGGTCTGCAAGATCATGGACTACGGCAAGTTCAAGTACGAGACCGCGCAGAAGGCGCGCGAGTCCCGCAAGAACCAGCAGCAGACCGTGATCAAGGAGCAGAAGCTCCGCCCGAAGATCGATGACCACGACTACGCGACCAAACGGGGACACGTGATGCGGTTCCTCGAGGCCGGGTCGAAGGTCAAGGTCACCATCATGTTCCGTGGTCGCGAGCAGTCGCGTCCCGAACTCGGTTTCCGGCTGCTGCAGCGGCTGGCCTCCGACGTCGCCGACCTCGGCTTCGTGGAGACCTCCGCCAAGCAGGACGGCCGGAACATGACGATGGTCCTCGCGCCTCACAAGGGCGCGAAGACCCGGGTCAAGGCGCAGACCGCCGCGCAGCAGACCGCGCAGCGTGGTGCGGCGCCCGGCAGTTCCGCGCCCGCTGGGGGCGACGCTGCGGCCGGTTCGGCGCCCGCGCCGGAAGCCGAAGCGGCCAGCCCGCAGTAAACCGATACAGCACCGGCGGTATCGCACGATGCGATGCCGCCGGAACGAGACAAGATTGAGGAATCCATGCCGAAGATGAAGAGCCACAGCGGCACCTCGAAGCGATTCAAGGTGTCCGGTCGCGGCAAGCTGCTGCGCCAGCAGGCGAACCGTCGCCACCTGCTCGAGCACAAGTCCAGCCGCCGGACTCGTCGTCTGGACGGCACGGAGGTCGTCGCGCCCGCTGACGTCCGTCGCGTGAAGAAGCTGCTCGGTATCTGAGCGCACTCGCGCACCGTTCCCTCTCCCAACCTGTGGGCGCCGCCGCGCCCCTCGATCGAACAAGGACTGACCAGTGGCACGCGTCAAAAGGGCCGTCAACGCTCAGAAGAAGCGCCGTTCCGTGCTCGAGGCCTCCAAGGGCTACCGTGGGCAGCGCTCGCGGCTGTACCGCAAGGCCAAGGAACAGCAGCTGCACTCGCTCACCTACGCCTACCGGGACCGCCGGGCTCGCAAGGGTGACTTCCGCAAGCTGTGGATCGCGCGCATCAACGCCGCGGCTCGGCTCAACGACATCACCTACAACCGCTTCATCCAGGGCCTGAAGGCCGCGGGTGTCGAGGTCGACCGCAAGATCCTCGCCGAGCTCGCCGTCTCCGACGCCGACGCGTTCGCCGGCCTGGTGGCGGTGGCCAAGGCCGCCCTGCCGGAGGATGTCAACGCCCCGGCCGCCTGAGCTGCGACCAGTTGACCAACACGTCGAAACGACCCGCGGAGCGCGGCTCCGACGACCGGACGAATCCGGAACTGTCGGAACGCAATCCGCGGGTCGTTTCCGCTGTCAAGCTGCACCGCTCGGCATCCCGCCGCAAGACCGGCCTCTTCCTGGCCGAGGGCGCCAATTCCGTGGCCGCGGCGCTGGATACCGAGCGGGTCGAGGAGTTGTTCTACTCGAATCGCGCCGCCGAACGCGAGCACGAACTGGTGGCGACGGCCGCCGCGCTCGGTGTCCGCACCACGCTGGTGAGCGAGCGGGCCGCCGAGCATCTGGGTGAGACGGTCACCCCGCCCGGTTTGGTCGCGGTCTGCCGCCTCGTGGATGTGCCACTGTCGCAAGTCGTTTCGCCGCGGCACGAGGATGCACCGGCGGCAGCAGATGGCGTGCCGGGACTCGCCGCGGGCGGCCGCCTGCTCGCCGTCCCGGTCGAGATCGCCGACCCCGGCAATGCCGGCACCCTGATTCGCGTGGCCGACGCGGTCGGCGCCGATGGTGTGGTGCTGGCCGGTGATTCGGTGGATCCGCACAACGGCAAATGTGTGCGCGCCTGCGCGGGCAGCCTGTTCCATGTGCCGATCGCGCGCGACCGCGATATCGACGCCGTGCTGAACGCGCTGCGCGACAACGACATCACCGTGCTCGCGACCACCGCGCGCGGTGAGGTCGATCTCGACGATGCCGACGACCTGCTGCGTACCGCGGGCGAATCCGGCGGCACCGCATGGCTTTTCGGCAACGAGGCGCACGGCTTGGACCCAGCGGTCGCGGCCCGCGCCGACCACCGCATCCGCATTCCCATCCACGGCCGCGCGGAAAGCCTGAATCTGGCCGCCGCCGCGGCGATCTGCCTCTACGCCGACGCGCGGGTCCGCCACCGCTGACCTCGTGCCCCGAATATGGCTGTGGGCGCCGGATTTCCGAATCCGGCGCCCACACTCACGTCGATCAGTCGCGCGGGTGCGCCAGCTCGATCACGTGGTTGTCGCCGGTGCCCGCGGCCAGGGTCAGCGTGGAGGTGGTTTCCGGGTAGCCGGACGCCACCACCGTGTAGTCGCCGACCGCGAGGTTGGCGAACAGATAACTGCCGTCGGCGTCGGTGGTGGTGCTGTCGATCACCGCGCCCGCCGTGTCGACGAGGGTCACCCGGGCATCGCGCAGCGGACCGTGCGCACCGTGCACGACACCGCGCAGCTGCGCGCCGCGCGACAGCACCACGTCGAGCTGGGTGATGCCCTGGCCCGCGACCTCCGCCGGCAACGCCACCGGCTGGAACGTGGCGGCGTTCACCGCGACGGTCACCGGTCCGGGAACCAGTTCGGTCAGCGCGTAGTCGCCCTCGGGCCCGGACGCGCCCGCCGCCAGCACATCGCCGCGGCTGTCGGTGACGATCACCAGCGCATCGGCCACCGGCGTGCCGTCGTCGGCCGCCCGCACGGTGCCGGCCAATCCGCTCATACCGCTCAGCCGCACATCGTGTTCCAGCGGCCGCGTGCCCACCGTGATCGGCGTGGCCTGCGGCTGGAATCCGTCGGCCGAGGCGATCAGCACATAGGAACCGGGTTCCGGGGCGTCGAGCGCGTAGTGCCCGTCGCCGCGGGCGATCGCACGGCCGATCTGGCGGCCGGTGGGGGAGATCAGGGTGAGCGCGGTGCGCGTCACCGGCGTGCCGTCACCGGCGAGGACACGGCCGTGGACCATGATTCCGGTGCTCACGAACTCCTCCGGGACCAGGCCCGAGGCGTCCTCGGCCATGACCTGGGCCGAGAGCACCGGTTCCGGCCCCGACTCGGCGGCCTGCGCCAGCGCGCCGGTGGTCCGCAGCGCGACCTCCTTGATGAACAGCGTCAGCAGGAAGGCGACGAGCGCGATGGGCGCCGCGATGAGGAACACGTCGGCGATGCCGTGACCGTAGCCGTCCTCGACGACCGTGCGGACCGGACCGGGCAGCGCGGCGATGTCCGGAATCCGGCTGCCGCCGCCCATGGCCTGCGCCGCGGCCGGGTTCAGGTGGCTCAGACCGTCGCTGATGTAGTCCTTCACCCGCTCGGCCATCACCGCGCCGAGCGCCGAGACGCCGATCGCACCGCCGAGGCTGCGGAAGAACGTCACCAGCGAGCTGGCCGCGCCGAGTTCGTGCGGCGCCACCTGGTTCTGGGTGCACAGCACCAGGTTCTGCATCGTCATACCGATGCCCAGGCCCATCATCGCCATGTAGATCGCGACCAGCCAGTAGTTGGTGTCGTAGCGGATGGTGCCGAGCAGGCCCAGACCGGCGGTCACCAGCAAGCCGCCGGTGACCAGCCATGCCTTCCACCGGCCGGTGCGGGTGATGATCTGGCCCGACACCGTCGAGGAGATGAACAGGCCGCCGATCATCGGGATGGTCATGATGCCCGACATCGTGGGCGATTCGCCGCGCGCCAGCTGGAAGTACTGGCTGAAGAACACGGTGCCCGCGAACATCGCGACACCGATGAACAGCGAGGCGGCCGAGGCGAGGCTGATGGTGCGGTTGGCGAACAGGTGCATCGGCACGATCGGCTCGGCGGCCCGCAGTTCGGCGAAGACGAACAGCAGAGCCAGCGCGACGGCGCCGAGCACCATCGTCAGGGTCTGCCAGGAAGCCCACGCGTACTTGTCGCCGGCGAAGGTGACCCACACCAGCAGCAGGCACACCGCCGCGGTGACCAGGAAGGCGCCCAGCCAGTCGACCTTCACCTCGCGCCGGGTGACGGGCAGACGCAGCGTGCGCTGCAGCACGATCAGCGCGACCACCGCGAACGGCACACCGACGTAGAAGCACCAGCGCCAGCCCAGCCAGCTGGTGTCGGTGATGACACCGCCGAGCAACGGGCCGCCGACGGTCGCCACCGCGAACACCGCGCCCAGATAGCCGCTGTAGCGGCCGCGTTCGCGCGGGGAGATCATCGCGGCCATCACGATCTGGGCCAGCGCGGACAGACCGCCGGCGCCGATGCCCTGCACCGCGCGACAGGCGATCAGCATGCCCGGGTTCTGCGACAGACCCGCGACCACCGAGCCGGCCACGTAGATCAGCAGTGCGATCTGGACGAGTGCCTTCTTGCTGAACAGGTCGGCGAGTTTGCCCCACAGCGGGGTGGTGGCCGTCATCGCGAGCAGGGAGGCGGTGACGACCCAGGTGTAGGCGGACTGTCCGCCGCCCAGCGTGCCGATGATCTTCGGCAGCGCATTGGTCACGATCGTGGAGGAGATGATCGCGACGAACATGCCCAGCAGCAGACCGGAGAGGGCCTCCATGATCTGCCGGTGCGTCATCGCCGCCGTCTCACCCGATTCTGGGGATCTGCGCGCGGCGTCGTTCGCAGAGGTGATTGCCATCGTTCTCTTTCCGGAAGCGTTGATGCGGCGGTCGGCCGGTCGCCGATGTCGCCGCATCACAAGTGTTCGGGGGATATCAAACAAGTTGATTAACGAAAGTAACTATAATCCTGTGAGAACGCTGCGCAAAGGCCGAACGCCCGGTGTGTTCGATCACATCCGGGCGCGGCGGGCGAAACGGCTGGTCAGTCGTCCTCGAAGCAGGCGTTGATTTCCTCGGCCCAGCGGGTGGGCACCGCCTCGGGTCCGATCACCTGCATGGCGGTCATCACGGTGATGAGCATGCCGGTGGCCATGAACTGGCGGGCATCGTCGGCGTCGGCGCCGGTGAGTTCGCGGACCAGGTCGTAGATGCGCCCGAACCGCTCGCGGACGTGGTCGCCGATCGCGGGATCGGCGCTGGCGGAGAAGCCGTGCAGCAGCAGGAGCGGCAGTTCCCGTTCGGCGAGGAAGGTCTCGTAGCCCTTGCCGAGCGCCTTCAGTGCTTCCTGTGGGGTCGCGTTCGCCGGTGCGTCGGCGCGCGCGGCGCGGAAAACCTCTTCGATCCGCGCGCAGGACCGATTGACCGCGGCGACGAACAAGCGTTCCTTGGTGCCGAACAGCCGGATCACATAGGGCTGCGACACACCGGCGAGGCGGGCGATCTCGTCGGTTTTCGTTGCGGCGTAACCGGTTTCGGCGAATGCGGTGACCGCAGCGGCCAGTACCTGCTCGCTGCGCTCGGCTGCGGTCAGCCGCGTGCGGGTCGAGTCCGCCATGGTCCTCCTCGCGATCGTCCGACGGTCACGGTAGCGCGGTGCGGGCGGGAATCGAGCCCGGCATCGCTACCTGTTGACATGTTATCAGTGGATGCATACTCTTTCGACATCAAGTTATCAGTCGATAACAACAAAGGATCTGCGATGACCTCCACCCTCGAAACCACCCCCCGTGCCGGCACGGCCGGCTCCCTCCGCCGACCGCTGGGCGCGGTCCTGGCCGCCGTCGGCATCCCGATGTTCATGGTCGCCCTGGACAACCTGGTCGTCACCAACGCGCTGCCGGTGATTCGCACCGAACTGAACGCCTCGCTGAGCGACCTGCAATGGTTCGTCAACGCCTACACCTTGTCCTTCGCGTCGCTGCTGCTCACGGCCTCCGCGCTCGGCGACCGCTTCGGCCGGCGCCGGATATTCCTCGTCGGCATCGCGCTGTTCACCGCCGCGTCGGCGGCCTGCGCCCTGGCCACCGAGCCGTGGATGCTGGTCGCCGCCCGCGCGATCCAGGGATTCGGCGGCGCGGCGGTCATGCCGCTGTCGCTGACGCTGCTGTCCGACGCGGTGCCGGAGAAGATGCGTAGTGCCGCCATCGGCATCTGGGGCGGCATCTCCGGACTGGGCATCGCGGTGGGACCGGTGGTCGGCGGCGCTGTCGTCGGCGGCCTGAGCTGGCAGTGGATCTTCTGGCTGAACGTGCCGATCGGCATCGCGGTACTGCCCTTCGCGGCCCGGGTGCTCGGTGAATCCTTCGGCGGCGCACGACGTTTCGATCCGCTCGGGCTGGTCCTGTCGGCGGGCGGGGTGCTCGCGATCGTGTGGGCGGTCGTGCACGGCGCCGACGACGGCTGGACCTCCGCGCCGGTGCTGAGCGGACTGCTCGGCGGGGCCGCGCTGCTGGCCGCCTTCATCGCCTGGGAAATGCGAACCCCGGCCCCGATGCTGCCGCTGCGACTGTTCCGGTCGCGTGCCTTCCGGGTCAGCAACATCACCAGCTTCACCTTCGCGGTCGGCGTTTTCGGCGCGATCTTCCTGATCTCGCAGTACTTCCAGGTCGTGCGCGGCTACAGCCCCTTCGAATCCGGTCTGCGCACGCTTCCCTGGACCGCCGCGCCGATGGTCGTGGCGCCCCTGGCGGGCCTCGTCGTCGGCCGGATCGGCGCCCGCACCCTGCTGGTGGCCGGGCAGGCGATGCTCGCCGGGGCCCTGGCCTGGATGGCGACGGTGAGCACGGTCGACGCCGGCTACGGCTCGTTCATCGGCGCCATGGTGCTCGGCGGGGTCGGCATGGGCTTGACCTTCGCGCCCAGCGCGACCGTCGTGATGGCGAGTGCCGCCGCCGAGGATCGGGCCATGGCCTCGGGAACGAACAACACCGTGCGCGAAGTGGGCGTCGCGATCGGTGTGGCGATTCTGGCCTCGATCTTCGCCTCGCACGGGTCGTATGCGAGTCCGCAGGGATTCGTCGACGGGCTGGTCCCGGCCGTGTGGACCGGCGCGGTGATCGTGGCGGCCGGGGCGGTGATCGTCCTGCTGCGGTTGCCCCGGCACCTCGTCACGATCGAGGCGCCGGCCGGCGTGCGGGAATCGGACCGCGACGCTGTGACCGTATCGGCCGACGCATGACATCGGGCCCGGCGCGCCGTCGGTGAGCAGTAGGCCCGGTCCGCATCGATCGGCGAGGCCGGGCCGGACGCAGGGGAATGCGTACCCCATGTATCGGCTCGCAGGACAGCCTGCTCAGGCGCGTCGCCCGGATCTCGGGCGGCGCGCCTTTCCCTGTCGCCGCCTCCGATGGACCGATTGCCGGTGTTAGGGCCGATGCCGCGGAACGTCCGAACGCCGGAAATATCCGTGTGAGGCGGCCTGCCGACATCGCCTACGATTCGACCAGCGACAATAGTTGGCATCGCATAGTCGTGTATCGCATGTGCCGATGCCCGATGTGCGTATGCAGGCAACCGCACGGACCCGACCAGCCCAGGGAGAGACGAACCATCGTGGCCGACGAGAAGGATGCAGCCGAGCAGTCAGCGACGCCGGCGGAGGCGCTCAGCGAAGAGGCTCTCTCCGCTGCTGCCGCCGCCGCGGAGAAGGCGTTCGCGGCCGCGGCCGACCTGGATGCGCTCGCCACCGCCAAGACGGAGCATATGGGCGGCAAATCGCCGATCGCCCTGGCTCAGCGGGCGATGGGCGGGCTGCCCAAGCAGGACAAGGCCGACGCCGGTAAGCGCGTGAACGTGGCCCGCGGCCGGGTCTCGGACGCCTTCGAGGCCCGCCGCGCCGAGCTACTCGCCGAACGCGACGCCGCCGTCCTGGTCGCCGAGGCGATCGACGTGACGCTGCCGGCCCGGCGCGGTGCGATCGGCGCGCGTCATCCCATCACGGTGATCTCCGAGCAGATCGAGGACGTCTTCGTCGGCATGGGCTGGGAGGTCGCCGAGGGCCCCGAGGTCGAGACCGAGCACTTCAACTTCGACGCGCTGAACTTCCTGCCCGACCACCCGGCCCGCACCATGCAGGACACCTTCCACGTAGCGCCGGAAGGGTCCAGACAGGTCCTGCGCACCCACACCTCCCCGGTCCAGGTGCGCTCGATGCTGTCGCGCGAGCTGCCGATCTACGTGGTCTGCCCGGGCCGCACCTTCCGCACCGACGAACTCGACGCCACCCACACCCCGGTCTTCTCCCAGGTCGAGGGTCTGGCGGTGGACAAGGGACTGACCATGGCGCATCTGCGCGGCACCCTGGACGCGTTCGCGCGGGCGCTGTTCGGTCCCGACACGCGAACTCGCATGCGGCCCAACTACTTCCCGTTCACCGAGCCCTCCGCCGAGGTCGATGTGTGGTTCCCGGACAAGAAGGGCGGCGCCGGCTGGGTCGAATGGGGCGGCTGCGGCATGGTCAACCCGAAGGTGCTGATCGCCAGCGGTATCGATCCCGAGGTCTACAGCGGATTCGCCTTCGGTATGGGACTCGAACGCACCCTGCAGTTCCGCAACGGCATTCCGGATATGCGCGACATCGTCGAGGGCGATGTGCGCTTCATGCTGCCGTTCGGCATCCGCGCCTGAGTCCGGCCCTCAATCCACCACCCGAGAACCTTCATACGAGGAAGCGAAACGTCACGTGCGAGTAGCGCAGTCCTGGCTGACGGAAACCCTGCTGCGGACCACCCCCGGCTGGTCGCTGACCCCCGAGGAGCTCGACGCCGGTTTCGTCCGCGTGGGCCTCGAGGTCGAGGAACTCGACACCCTCGCGCCGGTCACCGGCGATATCGAGCACCCGCTGGTGGTCGGCCGGGTCGCCGAGATCACCGAGCTGACCGAGTTCAAGAAGCCGATCCGCTTCTGCAAGGTCGATATCGGCAAGCCGGAACTGCAGGAGATCGTCTGCGGCGCGCGCAATTTCGCGGTCGGTGACCTCGTCGTGGTGGTGCTGCCGGGCGGCGTGCTGCCGGGCGGATTCGCGATCAGCTCGCGCAAGACCTACGGCCACGTCTCCAACGGCATGATCTGCTCGGTCGCCGAACTCGGTATCGGCAAGGACCATTCGGGCATTCTGGTGCTGGAGCCGGGCACCGCCGAACCGGGCGCCGACGCCAACGAACTGCTGGGCCTCGACGACACGGTGATCGAACTCAACATCACCCCGGACCGTGGCTACTGCTTCTCGGTGCGTGGCCTGGCGCGCGAACTCGCCTGCGGCTTCGATCTCGATTACGCCGATCCCGCGGTGCGCACGCTGCCCGACGACGAGGCCGACGCGTATTCGGTGACCGTCGAACCGGAATCCGGCTGCACCCGCTTCGCTGTGCGCAAGGTCACCGGCGTCGACCCGAACGCGGTGAGCCCGTGGTGGTTGCAGCGCCGGCTGCTGCTGGCGGGTGTGCGGCCGATCTCGCCCGCGGTGGATGTCACCAACTACGTCATGCTCGAACTGGGCCAGCCGCTGCACGCCTTCGATGCGGCGAAAGTGACCGGGCCGCTGGTGATCCGGCGCGCGCACACCGGTGAGACGTTGCGCACGCTCGACGAGGTCGAGCGGGTGCTGGACGCCGAAGATGTCGTCATCACCGACGATTCGGGCGTGATCTCGCTGGCCGGCATCATGGGTGGCGCGAGCACCGAGGTCGGCGACGCCACCACCGACATCCTGCTGGAGGCGGCGACCTGGAATCCGCTGGCGGTCTACCGCACCGCGCGCCGGCACAAGCTGGTGTCGGAGGCGGGTAAACGCTACGAGCGCGTCGTCGATCCCGAGATCAACGTCGCAGCGCTCGACCGCGCCGCCACGCTGTTGGCCGAAATCGCCGGTGGCACAGTGGAACCCGCGCTGACCGACGTGCGGCTCCCGGTGCCTGCCGTCGAACCGATCCGGATGGATATCGATCTGGCCGACCGCACCGCGGGCGTGGTCTATCCCACCGGCACCTCGGCGCGCCGGCTCGCGCAGATCGGCTGCGCGGTCGAGGTGAGCGTCAGCGAGACCGGCCACGGTCAGCTGGTGGTGACCCCGCCGAGCTGGCGGCCCGACCTCGTCCAGCCCGCCGATCTGGTGGAGGAGGTGCTGCGGCTCGAGGGCCTGGAGCAGATTCCGTCGGTGCTGCCGACCGCTCCGGCCGGGCGCGGCCTCTCCGCCGTGCAGCGCCGTCGCCGCGCCGTGAGCCGTGCGCTCGCCTTCTCCGGATGTGTGGAGGTGCCCGCGCCGATCTTCATGACCGCCGGGGTCTTCGACACCTGGGGTCTGGACGCCGACGATCCGCGCCGCGACACGATGCGCGTGCTGAACCCGCTCGACGTGGAGAAGGCGGAACTGGCGACCACGCTGCTGCCCGCCCTGCTCGAGGTGGCCGCCCGCAACATCTCCCGGGGTGAGCGCGATCTGTCGATCTACGGCATCGCCCAGGTCGTCCTGCCCGGTCCGAACACCCGCGGGGTGGCCGAACTGCCGGTCGACCGCCGGCCCACCGACGAGCAGATTCGCGAGCTGATCGAGTCGCTGCCCGCCCAGCCGGTGCACGTCGCCGCGGTCCTGACCGGCCAGCGCGAGCCGCGCGGCCCGTGGGGGCCCGGCCGGGTCGCCGAGGCGGCCGACGCCTTCGCGCTCGCCGACGCCGTGGCCGATGCCGCCGGCGTCACCATCGAGCGCCGCGCCGCCGCCTACCTGCCGTTCCATCCGGGCCGCTGCGCGGAACTGCTCGTCGACGGCACGGTCGTGGGCCACGCCGGTGAACTGCATCCGGCCGTGCTGGAGCGCAGCGGTCTGCCGCCGCGCACCTGTGCGCTGGAACTGGATCTGGACGCGCTGCCGCTGCGCGAATCCCGTCCCGCCCCCGTGGTTTCCGCCTTCCCGGCGGTTCTGCAGGACGTGTCGGTGAGTGTCGAGAAGACCGTGGGCGCGGCCCAGGTCGAATCGGCGCTGCGCACCGGTGCGGGCGAGTTGCTCGAGGACATCGCGCTGTTCGACGTCTACGAGGGCGCCCAGGCGGGCGAGGGCCGCAAATCCCTCACCTACGCCCTGCGCTTCCGCGCGAGTGACCGCACCCTCACCGAGGACGAGGCGAGCGCGGCCCGTGATTCCGCGGTCGCGGCGGCGGCCGACGCCGTAGGCGCGGTTCTGCGTGGATAGTGCGAACCGTATTCCTACCCTGGTAGCATCATGGGTATGAAGCTGAGTGTGAGTCTGTCGGACGACGACCTGGCGACGATCGACGAGGAAGTGCGTCGGTCGGATTTGCCTGGTCGGTCCGCCGCTGTGCACAAAGCCATCGAGCTGCTGCGTGCCCGCGCACTGGAAGATGCCTATGAACAGGCGTGGGAAGAGTGGGAAGAAGCGGGCGAGGAAGCTGCCTGGTCGGTCGCGACCGGTGACCTGTAGTGCGGCGCGGGGACGTCGTGCTGGTCGACCTCGACCCGGTTCGAGGAAACGAGGTGGCGAAGACTCGTCCCGCCGTCGTCGTCAGCAACGACGGCGCCAACCGGCGTGCTGTACAGCTCGGACGCGGTGTGGTCACCGTGGTGCCGGTGACGAGCAACACGGATAGAATCTTTCCGTTCCAGGTGCTGTTGGAGGATGTCCCAGGTTTGCGAGTGGCGTCGAAAGCGCAGGCCGAACAGGTTCGTTCGGTATCTGTGGAACGGATAGGGCGGGTGCTCGGCACCTTGCCACCCGCGCTGGTCAAGGACCTGGACCGGGCGCTACGCCTGCATCTGAACCTGTGAATTCAGCGGCCGAGTGGAGACTTGGTGGTAGTCGGCGCTAAGAAGGGGCTATGCGACATCCGGCCGAGGGCGTGCTCAACGCGCTGACGTTCCATCCCGAACGTCGGATCACGATGACGCCCGAGCAATTCGGCTTCGACCACGAGGAGCTCTGGCTCACCGCGGGCGACGGAGCCCGGATCAATGCCTGGTTCGTGCGCGCCGAGAAGCCGATCGCCCACGTGCTGTACGCCCACGGCAACGGCGGCAATATCGGTGATCGCTCGCCGATCCTGGCGTTGCTGGCCGCGGCCGGCTTGAACGTGCTGACCTTCGACTATCGCGGTTACGGTCGCAGTCCGGGCCGGCCGAGCGAACGCGGGCTGTATCTGGACGCCCGCGCCGCCCGCCGGGCGCTGCTGGAACAGTCCGGCGTGGAACCGAAACGCGTTGTCTATCTCGGTAAATCGCTCGGCGGCGCGGTGGTCACCGAACTGGCGACCGAATATCCGCCCGCCGCGATGATTCTGATGTCCACCTTCACCGGCCTGCGCGACGCGGCCCGCGCGGTCTACCCCTTCATTCCGAAAGCCTTGGTGCCGAACGCGTTTCCGACGCTGCAGCGACTCCGCACCCTGCGCGTGCCGACGTTCGTCATGCACGGCGACGCCGACGAACTGCTCCCGGTCGAGATGGGCCGGACGCTGCACGCGGCGGCGGCCGACCCCAAGCGGCTGCTGATCTACCCCAACGCCGGTCACAACACCCTGGTCTCGATTCCCGGGTGGTCGGGAACCGTATCGGCGTGGGTTCGCGACGTTCTCGCGGGCGTGGAGTCGGTGACCGGCGAGTGAAATCGGCCGGACCGCGGTCGCGGTGCGTAGCCTGGGTGCATGTCCGAAACCGGTGATATGGCGGCCCTGCTCGCCGCGATGCAGGATGAGGATCTGCTCGAGGTCGTGGTCACCGCGACCACGGGCCGGCCGGGTCTGGAGAAGTTGCATCTGACCGCGGCCGAACTGGCGGCCCGCCCCACTCATGCCGAACCGGAGGTCGATGTGAGTTCGGACACCCCCGGTGCGGCCGCCGCCGTGCCGCCGCCGATCTCGGGCGGATTCGGGCAGGTCGCGGTGGGCTCGGGCGTGCCGCTGCCGCCGGAGGGCTTCGGGGTGCCCGGCGGATACTCCGAATCCGGAGTCCCTACTTTCGAGTCAGTTCGCGATAAGGTCGAGCAGCGCTACGGCACCGCCCAGGGGTTGGGCGAACTCGACCGGCAGACACCGGCGGGCCGCAGCGCCGACGAACAATGGCAGGCGCGGGAGAAAGCCGCGCGGGAACGCCTGGACGAGATCCGGAAGTCGCTGCGCGACGACGTGTGATTCCGGCTGGTCCGGCGGTCCGGACAGCTGAAGGGGAACCGATGACCGCAGCACAGGACATCGCCGCGAAACTGCTCGACGCGCAAGTGGACTACCTGCTCGCGGAGGTGACGGGAGATCGGTTCGCCGAGGTCGTCGCCCGCGATGTGGACGATGTGCTGGCGGTCGCCGACACCATCGTCTTCCGCGATGTGGTCTCCGTCGAGGAGGCGCGGCAGACGGTGCGCACCGTGGTGAATCGCATCGGCGGCAGCCCGGTGCTGCAGGATTCGGTGGCCGTGTTCGCCGACGCCATCTACGACAACGTCGCCGAGAACAACGACTACACCCTCGGTGACGTCGTGGACCGCGAGCCCGTGGAAGCGTTGCTGGAGAAGATCTTCGGCATGCACCAGGCGCAGGAGCGCCTACTGGAGCGGCTGACCGAAAGCCCCTTGGTCGCGACGGCGGCGTCCAAATTCGTCGACAAGCTGATCGACGATTTCATGGAGTCGAACCGGCAGATGGCCAGCAAGGTTCCGGGCGTCGGATCGCTGGTGTCGTTCGGCACCAACGCGGCCAAGTCCGCCCGCAAGGCCGCCGAGAAGGCCAGCAGCGGCACCTTCATCGGCGATATGGCCGGTAAGGGCGCGATGTTCGCCCTCAAGCGCACCAACAACGCGATCCGGGAGATGCTGCGCGACGCACCGGTGCACGGCGCGGCGATGGAGTTCTGGGATCTGCACGCCGGTGAGCCGGTCAGCGGCCTGCGCGATTACCTGACCCAGGCCGACCTGCGCGAACTCGCCCTGCTGGTACACCGGATCGTCGTCACCACCCGCGACAAGGAGTACGTGGGTGTGCTCCTCGACGAGTGCGTCGACGTGTTCTTCACCAAATACGGCGACCACACCCTCGGCGCGCTGCTGCCCGAACTGGGCCTGTCCGCCGACGACATCCGCACCGAGATCCTGCGCTACGGTCCCGCGGTGGTCGAGGCTGCGAAGCGAAACGGCGTGCTGGCCAAGCTGATTCGCGAACGCCTCGAACCCTTCTACACCTCGGAGCCGGTGCTGGCGATCCTGGCCGAGGCCACGCAGTAGACGGGCACACCCGAACCGCGACCGCGGCCCGGCCCGGGGCGACACCCCTGAGCCGGGCCGAGCTCGCTGATCAGCCGTCGATATCGGCGAACATGCCGGGCTCGTACGAGCCGCCCTGCTGGCGCACGATCACGCCGAGCCGGTTGGCCGCGTTGATCTGAGCGATGAGGCCGACCAGTGCGGCGATCTGGTCTTCGTCGTAGTGCTTGCGCACCTGCGCCCAGGTCTCGTCCGAAACTCCCTGATGGGCGTCGGCGAGCCGGGTGCCCTCCTCGGCCAGTGCCAGCGCGGCCCGCTCGGCCTCGCTGAACACCGACGCCTCGCGCCACGCGGCGACCAGGTTGATGCGCACCGCGGGCTCTCCGGCGGCGGCGAGGTCCTTGCTGTGCACATCGGTGCACCACCCGCAGCCGTTGATCTGGCTGACGCGCAGCATCATCAGGTCCTGGGTGGCCTTGGGCAGCGTCGACTGGAGGATGACCATGCTGGTGTTACCGAATCGTTTGGCGAACTTGGCGCCGAGTGCACTGTCGGTGAGAGTGAAGCGGGATTCCATGACGTCGTCCTTGCTGTCGTGATCGTTGGCGGGAACGCACACAAGATGCCGCTCACGCGATCGATGTGACAGTGCGGAAAAGTGATGTGCGGCACATCAGCGCGAGATCGTCATGGGCCGTAGCAGGGACTCGATCAGGGCCAATTGCCCGGTGAACTCGGCCGGGTCGAGGGCGGCGATGCGCAGGAGGATGTGTTCGGCGCCCGCATCGATGTACCGATGCAGTTGCGCCGCAACGTGTTCGGCGGTGCCGGTCAACAGGACCTGGATCGTTTCGACCGTCTCCACCGGCATCCGGTAGGTCGCCTGCGCGTAGCGGTCCAGCGCCGCCCGGCCCTCCTGCGCGTCGTCGCTGAGGTAGACGGTCGCGAAAAGTGCCGGAGTAATGGATGTTTCGGCGCGGTCGGCGGCGGAGGCGGCGGACCGGACGGTGGCCAGGCCGTCGGCGTAGGCGGCCACATCCGGTGGGTAGGGGAGCCAGCCGTCGTAGCGCCGTCCGGTCCGGGCGAGCGCGGCGGGCGTGATGCCGGTGGCCCAGATGGGCGGTCCGCCCGGCCGATGCGGCTGCGGGACGTCCGGCAACCAGTCGTAGTGGAGAACCTTGCCGTGGAAGGGGTCGGTGTTGCCGGACCACAGCCGCCGCCACAGGTCGACGGTGTCGTCGAGCTGGGAGAAGCGGGTTCGGTAGTCCACGCCGACGAGGTCGAATTCGGCGCGGCTGAGTTCCGGGAATCCCGCGCCGACGCCGAGGATCAGCCGGCCGGAGGCGAGCTGGTCCAGCGATGCGAGGGTGGCGGCGGCCTGTACCGGGTGCCGGTAGGCCGGCATCAGCGCGGCCGTCCCGAGGGTGATCCGCTCGGTCACCGCCGCCGCGGCCGCCAGGACCGTCAGGGGTTCGATCCGAGCCCGGCTCAGCGAATCGCCCAGCCACACCGAATCGAATCCCATTCCTTCGGCTGTCACCGCCAGCTCGGCCAGGCTGCGGGCCGCGCCGCCGCGTTCCAACTGCGCGACGCCGCCGGGGAGGAGCAGGCCGTATCGAATGTCGTTCACGAGACCAGCGTGGGCCGCGGTGCGAGTGCCGGCAATTCCCTGCGGGGTATGGCCGGGTGCCGCTATCGCGGTCGCCGGACGCGGTCGGCAACGATTCGGCTACATCGAATTGCCCCCTCGTCGATTTCGATTATGCACGTTTGAATTTTCGACATCGAGGGTAACGGTGTCCATTTTCTGAGAACCGACCGCGCGGTATATAGATATTCCCACCGGTGAACGTACCGATGTCCGACGCTACGTTGTTTGAAGATTCAATGTTGTCCACCGGAAGGTCCGGTCATGAGCACAGACCACCGACCCGTCGAATTATCGGCTCTGGCCGCGGCGTTGCATACGGAGCAGGACGGTTACCGAAAGTCGTTACGTAACCGTCAGTTGCAGATGATCGCGATCGGTGGAGTGATCGGCACCGGGCTGTTCCTCGGTGCGGGCGGACGTCTCGCCGATGCAGGTCCGGGGCTCTTTCTGGTCTACGCGGTCTGCGGTGTCTTCGTCTTCTTCGTGCTGCGGGCGCTGGGGGAGTTGGTGCTGTATCGGCCGTCGTCGGGATCGTTCGTATCCTACGCGCGCGAATTTTATGGCGAGAAACTCGCATTTGCCGTCGGCTGGATGTATTTCTTTCACTGGTGTATGACCGGCATCGTCGACATCACCGCGATCGCGACATATGTCCGCTATTGGGGTGCGTTCTCGGTGGTGCCGCAGTGGGTGATCGCACTGGTGGCGCTGGTCGCGGTCGTCGGCACGAATTTGATCTCGGTGCGATGGTTCGGAGAGCTCGAATTCTGGGTGGCGCTGGTGAAAGTCGTCGCCCTCATCGGATTTCTGATCGTGGGCTCGGTCTTTCTCGCCGGCCGGTTCGCCATTCGGGGCGAAGCCACGGGGGTCGGCGTGATCGCTCATCACGGCGGACTGTTCCCGACCGGTGTGCTGCCGCTCGTCACGGTCACCACAGGCGTCGTATTCGCCTATGCGGCAGTGGAGTTGGTCGGTATCGCGGCGGGGGAGACCGAGAATCCGCACGAGGTGATGCCGCGCGCCATCAATTCGGTCATCGCCCGCATCGGGGTGTTCTATATCGGCTCACTCGTCCTGCTCGGACTGTTGCTGCCCTACACCGCCTTTCGTGACGGCGAGAGCCCGTTCGTCACCTTCTTCGCCCGCATCGGCGTCCCCGCTGCCGGGTCGATGATGAATCTGATCGTGCTCACCGCCGCGTTCTCCAGTCTCAACGCCGGCCTGTATTCCACCGGCCGCATCCTGCGCTCGATGTCGGCGAACGGCAGCGCCCCCGCGGTGGCCGGCCGCATGTCCCGTACCGGCGTGCCCTACATCGGCATTCTGGCCACCGGCGTGATCGCGCTGATCGGCGTGGGGCTCGACGCGGTGGTGCCGGACAAGGCCTTCGAGATCGTGCTGAACGTCTCGGCTCTCGGCACGATCGTCTCGTGGATGGTGGTGCTGCTCTGCCAGTTGCGCCTGTGGCGACGCTGGTGGGACGGCATTTCCCATCGCCCCGCGTACCGCATGATCGGCGCGCCTTACACCGGTATCGCCACCCTCGTCTTCCTGGTGGCCGTGGTGGCACTGATGGCCTGCAGCAGCGACCCGATCCAACGCTGGGCGGTCGTGGCGACGGTCTGTGTGATGGGCCCCGTCCTCGTCGGGGGATGGTTCCTGACGCGCCGGAAAGTGTTGCGAATAGCGGCGATTCGCCACGACCACACCGGCCAGTTCCCGGTGATCGCCGAGCGACCGTGGCCGGGAAGGCCGGCGGAGCCGGAGGTGATCGTGGAGGATCCGGGCCGGCGCCGACCCAGCCACGAGGTATGAGCGGCCACAGAGTGAGCGGCTCCTCGGCGGCATGGTCAACGACCGATTCCGTCCAGCGCGGCGACGTCCTCATCCGACAGTGAAAGCCCGGCCCCCGCGATGTTTTCGCGCAGGTGAGTCGCGGATGACGTACCGGGGATGAGCAGAATGTTCGGTGCCCTCCGCAACAGCCAGGCCAGCGCCACCGGCAGCGGCGCGGCACCCACTCGGCTCGCGACCTGGGCGAGTGTCTCCGACTGTAGCGGCGTGAAGCCGCCGAGCGGGAAGTACGGCACGTAGGCGATGCCGTCGGCGGCGAGCCGGTCGATGAGGTCGTCGTCGTGGCGATGGGCGAGGTTGTACATGTTCTGCACGCATACGATCGACGCGATGCTCCGCGCCTCGGCGACTTGATCCGCGGTGACGTTGCTGACTCCGAGATGGCGTATCAGGCCATCCTGCTGAAGGTCGGCGAGCGTCTCCAATGCCTCTGCGAGCGAGCCGGGCCGGGGGCCTGCGGCATCGCCCATGCGCAGGTTGACCAGATCGAGGGTCTCGACCCCGAGCGACCGAAGGTTCTGATGCACCTGTTCGCGCAGGTCTTCGGGACGCCGGGCCGTAGGCCAGCCGCCCTGCGCGTCGCGGCGCGCCCCGACCTTCGTGGCGATGTACACCGTGTCCGGGTAGGGGTGCAGTGCCTCACGGATCAACTCGTTCGTCACGTCGGGCCCGTATGCGGCGCTGGTGTCGATGTGGGTGATACCGGCATCGACTGCCTCGCGTAGCACGGCCAGCGCGCCGTCGCGGTCGGCGGGCGGCCCCATGACCCCGGGGCCGGCGAGCTGCATGGCGCCGTAGCCGAACCGGGTGACAGTCGCGTCGCCGAGCATTCGGGTGCCGCCGGGAAGTAGGGGTGTGCTCACGTGGTGCCTTTCATCTCCGATCGGGAGTCTCCGACCTGCTGGCACCATTGTTGGAGAGCTACTTCCTTTCGGGAAGTAGGCACTTGAAAGTGCGTAACTCTCCGAAAGCGAAAGGCGAGACCGGTGACAGCGAAGGTATTCGAGGGGGCTCGAAGCAGCGCGGAGTACAACGCATTCCTGGCGGCATGCCCCAGTCGTCAACTCCTCGATCGGATCTCCGACAAATGGGTCGTGCTGATCTTGTGCGCGTTGAGCGGGGATGCGGGCGACCCATCCGATCGGCCCGGTGTCGCGGCTGCCGCGAAGGCGATGCGCTACTCCGAACTATCGCGCCTGCTGGTCGGTGTCAGCCAGAAGATGCTGACCCAAACCCTGCGGGCTCTCGAACGTGATGGCTTGCTCACCCGCACAGTGACGCCGACCGTTCCGGTCACGGTCACCTACGAGCTCACCGAACTCGGCCTCTCACTCCACCACCTGACGCGCGGCCTCAGATCCTGGGCGCAGGACCATATGGACGAGGTGTCGGCCCATCGTGAGAACCACGACGCTCGCACCCCCTGATATGACAAGGGCGTTCGAGCGAGGTGCTCGAACGCCCTTGTGGCACAGAAGGTCAGGCCAGGTCGAAGCTGCCGCGCTCGAGGCGGGCGGTGAACGCATCCCATTCGGCGGGGGCGAAGACGAGGGCGGGGCCGGTGGGGTTCTTGGAGTCGCGGACGCCGACCATACCTTCGGAAAGGTGGGCTACCTCGACGCATTCCTTGCCTGACGAACTGCGGCTGGACTTGAACCACTGGGCGCCGGATAGATCAATGCTCACGCGAACTCCTCAGCTAGTGCCAGGATCATGTTCCTGCTGTCGTGTTCGTCCAACGCTACCTGCTGAATCGCGCTCAACGCAGCGCGATAGCGAGTCACTTCCTCGGGCCGCTCCAAGTACAGATCGCCCGCATACGCTTCGATGTACACCACCGGCGGTTCCGACAATTTCGACTGCGGCAGGTCGGGGAATTCGAGGAGAATGAACGACCCGGCGAGCGGCCCGGTGTGGCGGCGAGCGTTGAACGGGACGATCCGTATGGAGACGTTCGGCCTTTCGCACATCTTTGCTAGGTGAACCAGCTGCTCTGCCAACACGTTTCGGCCACCGACTTGGTCTCGCACAGCGGCTTCGGACAGTAGAACATCCAGCATGAAAGTGGGGTCTTCGAGGCGCTTTTGCCGGTGAGCAGTCACTTCCAGACGCCCTTCGACAGCTTCGGGGGCCAGTTCGGGAATCTCCGACCAGGCCAGTGCGCGCCTATATGCAGCTGTCTGCAACAAGCCGGGCACGATCTCGGTTTTCCATGCCGTCAAACGACTGGTGGCCTCTTCCAGGGCGAGGTAGTGGTCGAACCCGCTGGGGATCTTGGCGTCCGCATATGCCCTCCACCAGCCGCCTCCGCGCTCCCGCGATGCCCGTACCTCGGATACCAATCCCAGCAGTGTCCTTCGCTCCTCGTCCGACGCCTCGTAAAAGTCGCACAGCGCATTCACCTGCAGCCCAGTGGTTCTCGTCGACAGCCCCTCCTCGATGCGGCCGATGGACTGGGGTGAGGTTTCGGCGGCGCGGGCGGCGGCGGCCTGTTTCAGTCCTTTGGCCTCGCGGAGGCGGCGCAGTTCGCGCCCCAGGGCGCGGCGGGCGAGGGTGCTGCCGGTGACGGACATATCTTTAGCCTCCCTGACGATCGAGCCTGTTTCTGGAAGCCACCCTGTGGTGGCGTTCGAAGTTCTGTCCCCGTAGTGAATGTCCGGGATCCGTGAAAACCATTCGGGCACTTGCCCATTTCGGATGCGGGACGTTTCGAGTGTACTGGCATCAGCCCCGGTAGCCGGGAAGAACCAACCGCCGAATTCCGATCGTTTCCGCGATACGGCGGTCTCCGGCCCCGGCTATCGGGCATGCCATTACCGAAAGCCTCAGGAGCGCATGGATGTACCGACCTCCGATCGCCGATCACATCGAGATCACGGTGGTGGTTGCTCGATGTCGTGTATGCGTCGTCGGTCGTATCGGCAAGTGGGTAGCGGCGTATGCGGTGTGGCCGATATCTATTGTCCACCAACGTTTTTGCGGCCGCCAGATCGTGCCGGACGATGGCTCGGCCGGTTGACTGGAATTCGCTGTGAATATTCAGGGGGCAATTTCGCCGACGGCCGGCGCACCTTGGCCGTGAATCGCCTACGACATCGAATAGCAGGGCGCGCTTCGGCGCTCTGTGCGAAATCTGCTCAGCTGCGGCAAGCGGTCCGCGTGCTGTGCGACGCCATTTCCGCTCCACCCCGCCCGGTAGTATTCGTGGCGATCGCGATCTGTTCATCCGGAAGGGAGCTTCGGCTCCGGGCGAAGGCGAATACGCCGGCGCCGATCACAGCGGTGGAGGAGTGCGCATGGCGAAAACGAATGTGGCCGACCAATTCGTGCACGTTCTCGTACAGGCCGGAGTGCGGCGGATCTACGGCGTGGTGGGCGACAGCCTCAATCCGATCGTCGACGCCGTGCGCCGTACCCCGCAGATCGAATGGGTGCATGTGCGCAACGAGGAGGCCGCCGCCTTCGCCGCGGCGGCGGAGGCGCAGTTGACCGGCCGCCTGGCCGTGTGCGCGGGAAGCTGCGGCCCGGGCAACACCCATCTCGTCCAGGGCCTCTACGACGCGCACCGCACCGGGGCGCCGGTATTGGCGCTGGCCTCCCACATCCCCTCCGATCAGATCGGCACGCAGTTCTTCCAGGAAACGCATCCGGAACGCCTCTTCGTCGAATGCAGCGGATACTGCGAAATGATCAGCCGGCCCGAGCAGATGCCGCGCATGCTGCGGATCGCGATCCAGCATGCGCTGGCGCGCCACGAGGTGTCGGTGGTGGTGCTCCCTGGCGATGTCGCCCAGTTGGACATCGCGCATCCCACCGGCGACACGAGCCTCGTCTCCGAACTCGGTCGCGTCCTGCCCGCCGCCGAACAGGTGCGGGCGCTCGCCGACGCGCTGAACGCGGCACGAACCGTCACCCTGTTCTGCGGTGCCGGCGTTCGCGACGCGCACGAAGAGGTGATGCGGCTCGCCGAGACGCTGCACGCACCCATCGGGCACAGCCTGCGCGGCAAGGAATGGATCCAGTTCGACAATCCCTACGACGTGGGGATGAGCGGTCTGCTCGGCTACGGCGCCTGCTACAAGGCCATGCACGAAGCCGATCTGGTCCTGCTGCTGGGCACCGATTTCCCCTACGACGAATTCCTGCCGGGAACCAATACCGTGCAGATCGACCACGATGCCTCCCGCCTCGGCCGGCGCACGCCACTGAAGCTGGCCGTGCACGGCGACGTTCGCGAAACCCTGCGCGCGGTCCTTCCCCTCCTCGCGCAGAAATCCGACCGGGAATTCCTGGACCGCATGCTCGGCGAGCACTACCGGCTGCTCGAGCAGGTCGTCGACGCTTACACCCGAAATGTCGCCGACCACAAGCCGATTCACCCCGAATACGCCGCCGACATTCTCGACGAACTCGCCTCCGACGACGCGATCTTCACCGTCGACACCGGCATGTGCAATGTGTGGGCGGCCCGCTATCTGACCCCGAACGGCCGCCGCCGGGTGATCGGGTCGTTCCTGCACGGCACCATGGCCAACGCCCTGCCGCATGCCATCGGCGCGCAGTTCGCCTATCCGGACCGGCAGGTGATCTCGATGTCCGGCGACGGCGGTCTGGGCATGCTGATGGGTGAGCTGCTCACCGTGGCGTTGCATCGGCTGCCGGTGAAGATCATCGTCTTCAACAATTCGTCGCTGGGTATGGTCCGGCTGGAAATGCTGGTGGACGGCCTGCCGAATTTCGAAACCGACCACGTCCCGGTCGATTTCGCCGCCGTCGCCCGCGCCGCCGGCATCCACGCGGCGCGGGTGACGGATCCGTTCGCGATCCGGAATGCCATCGCCGAAGCGCTGGAACATCCGGGCCCCGCCCTGGTCGACCTCGTCACCGACCCCAACGCCCTGTCCCTCCCGCCGCACATCACCGCCGCGCAGGTACGCGGCTTCGCGCTCGCGGCCAGCAAGATCGTGCTGACCGGCGGCGTGGGCCGGATGATCGACATGGCCCGATCGAACCTACGCAACGTGCCGCGCTGAAACATGCCGTGTGCCAGCCGGATTCGTGGTTGCCGGGGCCGCCGGCGAACCTCACACGTACTGCTCGCGCAGCTTGCCCTTGACCAGCTTTCCCGTCGGCGTACGGGGCAATTCGTCGGCGAAATCGACGCTGCGCGGCACCTTGTAGTGAGCGATGCGCTCGCGCAGGAAATCGCGAAGTCGTTGTGCCAGTTCGGGTCCCGGCTCGACGCCGGGTGCGGGCTGGACGACCGCCTTCACCGATTCGCCCATCTCCTCGTCGGGAACCCCGATCACCGCCACATCGAGGACATCCGGATGCAGGGCCAGGGCGTCCTCGATTTCCTGCGGGTAGATGTTCACCCCGCCGGAGATGATCATGAACGCCTTGCGGTCGGTCAGGAACAGGAATCCGTCGGCGTCGATATAGCCGATATCGCCGGTGGTCGTCCAGGTCGGATGCTCGGGATGGATTGCCTTGGCGGTCTTCTCGGGATCGTTGTGGTAGTCGAACGGGACTTCCTCGCGCTCGAAATAGATGGTGCCGATCTCGCCGGCGGGCAACTCGTGGCCGTCGTCGTCGCAGATGCGAACGGCGCCCATCCCCGCCGGCCCGACCGAGCCGGGTTTGCGCAACCACTGCTCGCTGTCGATGAAGGTGGCGCCGTTGCCCTCGGTGGAGGCGTAGTACTCGTACAGCACCGGCCCCCACCAGTCGATCATCGCCTGCTTCACCTCCACCGGGCACGGCGCGGCGGCGTGCACGGCGACTCGCATACTCGAGACGTCGTAGCGGGTACGCACGCTCTCGTCCAGTTTCAGCATGCGCACGAACATCGTCGGCACCCACTGGCTGTGGGTGACGCGATAGCGTTCGATCGCGGCGAGCGCCTGTTCGGCGTCGAAGCGTTCCATCACCACCACGGTTCCGCCGAGGGCATGAACCACGCCGCCGAATCGCAACGGCGCGGCGTGATACAGCGGAGCCGGCGACAGATACACGGTGTCGGTGTCGAATCCGTAGAGCGGGCCGAAGACAGCGGTATAGGTGTCACCCGGCGCATCGCCGACCTGCCGATCCGGCAGCGGATGCTTGATGCCCTTCGGGCGGCCGGTGGTGCCCGACGAATACAGCATGTCGGCGCCGCGTGGCTGATCCGGCAGCGGTTCGGGAGACGCTGCGGCCACAGCCTTTTCATACGATTCGTAGCCGGGGACATCCCCGCCGAAGGCGAGCCGGATCCCGACCGCGGGAGTCTGCTCGACCACCCGCCGGGCCACCTCCGCCAGTTCCGCCGACACGATGAGCGCCCGCGCGCCGCAGTCGTTGACGATATAGCTGATCTCGTCCGCGGACAGATGCCGGTTGACGGCCGTGATGTAAAGACCGGATCGCAACGCCGCCCAGTAGACCTCGTACACCTCGAGCGTATTGCCGGACAGCAGCGCGATGTGATCGCCCTTGCGCAGGCCCGCCTCGTACAGATGCCGCGCGAGGCGAACCGAGTTGTCCTCGAGCTCGCGGTAGGTCAGCGTGCTACCGCTCCCGGCCAGCACGACCGCCGGTTTATCAGGGAATCGATCGACATGCGCACCGGGGTACATCCTGCTCCTCCACAACACCGCCGACGGCTCTGACACGACCGCCGGTCGAGAGGGACCTGCCTCGCCGCCGCGACACCGGCCCCGCCGAGACACCGTCCCGACGAGCGCGACGATAGCGGAAAGTGAACGACGATTCGTGAGTTATCGCCAAACTTGTGAACCGCTCGAGAGCACACGAAGGCTCGCGTGCCCGGCGCCCACCCTTTTCGGGGCATAACAGGTTTGCCGAGGTCTCGATATTCCGTACGAGAGTTCGTCGAGCGGGAGGTTCCTATGAAGATCAGGCGTATCGGCGTGCTGGCCGCCGGGGTGGCGATGGCGGCCACGACCGCGGTGGGTTTCGGCGTTGCGGCGCAGGCCGAACCGGCCGGTGCCGATGTGGAGGTCTACACCTACTGTGGCGGGGCGCTGCCGGGCTTCCCGCCGCCGTTGCAGGTGATCGTCCGCAATATCGGCACCGCGACCGCGGAGAATGTGGCGGTGAACTACTGGACGCCGTTCGGCCCGTCCGGATCCATCATCAAACCCACTCTGGCACCGGGAGAAATCGCCAACTACACGGTCGGTACCGCGCGCACGCTGGAACTGATCACCGCCACGGTGACGAGCACGACGCCGGATACGAACCCCGGCAACAATTTCGTGCTCCAGCCGATGTTGTGCACCGGCTCCATGTAGCCCTGCCCATGCCGCGTCGACGGCGGTGTCGACCGGGCAGACCGAATACCGCTGCAGCGACGCTGAACTAATCGTGCAAACTTCGGCGAAGTTGCCGCTTTTCGGGCTGTTGCGAAATTGGTTTCGGTGGTTCCGGCCGCGGAGCGGCCGGGACCACCGGGGGCGGGGCTGGGAGTGGT
>NZ_LZML01000109.1:0-10653 GCF_001665695.1 Nocardia sp. 852002-51101_SCH5132738
GCCTCCCCCGCGCACGCCGGCCCCGGCTTCATCGCCGCTCCGCTCGACCCCGCACAGGTTCCCGGCGCCGACCCGGCCGCCCCCGCCCTGTCGCCCGGTGCCGTACCACCGGATATGGCCGATCAGGTCGGTGCGGAGGTCAAGGAATTGACTCGGGACACCCCGTTCAGCATGGTCGCGCTGACCGCGAAGGAACTGGCCGACACCACCTCTCTGATCCGCGCCCAGCAGGCCGACGGCACCTGGGGACCGTGG
This sequence comes from Nocardia sp. 852002-51101_SCH5132738, assembly GCF_001665695.1. Lineage (NCBI taxonomy): Bacteria > Bacillati > Actinomycetota > Actinomycetes > Mycobacteriales > Nocardiaceae > Nocardia > Nocardia sp. 852002-51101_SCH5132738. The sequence goes on from NZ_LZML01000109.1 coordinate 256, forward strand.
TTCCCGGCCGATCGGGTCGATACCGATCGCAGCGATCACGCGGCCGCCCCCGCCCGGACCGGCACCGAACCGATCTACGTCGGCGAGACCAAGGCGGTTCAGATACTGACCACCCACAAGGCGATCACCCCGGCCGCCGGCCGCTCCGACGACCCGGCGCAGCAGGCCGCCTCGCAACTCTCGGCGGTGCTGATCAATCCCGGGCGCGGCGCGATCGACGACAACCTGGCCTCCGTCGCCGCGCCGCTGCCGGGCGGCGGGCCGAAGGTGATCAGCCGGGCGCAGTGGGGCGCCGACGAATCGCTGCGCTGCGAGGAACCCACCTACGACGACGGGCTGGGCGGAATCACCGTGCACCACACCGCCGGGCGCAACGACTACACCAAGGCCGAGTCCGCGGGCATCGTGCGCGCGATCTACGCGTATCACGCCAAGACGCTGGGCTGGTGCGATATCGGCTACAACGCACTGGTCGACAAGTACGGCCAGATCTTCGAGGGCCGCTACGGCGGTCTGGACCGCCCGGTCGAGGGCGCGCACGCGGGCGGTTTCAACGAGAACACCGCGGGCGTGGCGATGATGGGTGATTTCGAGACCGAACCGCCCAGCGACGCCCAGCTCCAGGCCACCGGGCAGTTCGTCGGCTGGCGGGCCGAGATCGCGGGACTGGACCCCGAGGGCCACACCACCATGTACTCCGAGGGCACCGACTACACCCCGTACGCCGAGGGTGCAGCGGTGGACCTGCCGATCGTGTTCGCACATCGCGATGTCGGCAATACCACCTGCCCCGGCGATGCCGCCTATGCGCGCATGGATCGCATCCGCGAGATCGCCGCGGGCGTCGCCGCCGGCACCGCGCCCGCGGCTCCGAAAGACGAACGCGCGCACGCGGATCTGGCGGCTCTCGCGAACGCGATCGCCACATACTGGGCGGGGCAGGGCGGTCCGAACGGACACCTCGGCGCCGCCTCCTCCGAACCGACGCCGACCGGCGACGGCGGCCAGTACGCCAAGTTCGTCAACGGCTACGTCTACGCCGCGCCCGACGGCTCGATCGTCGAGCTGGCAGGCCGGATCCTCGACCGCTTCGTCCAGCTCGGCGCCGAATCCGGGGCGCTCGGAACGCCTTTGCGCAATCCGTATCCGGTTCCCGGCGGTCAGCGGGCCGATTTCCGGCTCGGCTCACTGATCCTCGACACCGCCACCGGCGTCGTCACCACCCTGCTGAAACACGGTGGGGCACAACCCGGCCCGGCGGGCGAGCCGATTCCGCAGGCACTGCCCGTCGCGGACGCCGCGGCCCCGCCGACGGCTCCGGACGCGCCCGCACCTTCCGCTCCGCAAGCATCGGCCGCACCCCAGCCGGCACCCGATGCGCAACCGGCCCCCGATGCCCAAGCAGCACCGGAGGCGCCGGCAGCCCCCGCTCCCGAAGCGCCGAACCCGGCCGCACCCGCACCGGTTGGTCCGGTTCCCGAAGCGCCGCCCGCGCCCGAGTCCGCTGCGGCGGCGCCGTCCCAGCTCGTTCCTCCGGCCCCGGCGGGCTGAAGGCCGAGGTCGGCACCCCGAACTATTCGTGCAAACCTCCACCCACATGCGCGAAACCCGCCGATTGCGGCGAGGTTTGCACGATTGCTTCGGGCCGAGACAACCTGGGCTGAGGTCCTCAGCTCTCCCACCAGCGCTCGAGCACCCGCGCGACGCCGTCCTCCGAATTGGAGGCGGTGATCTCGTCGGCGGCGGCCTGGGCCTCGGGGTGAGCGTTGCCCATCGCCACGCCGTGCCCGGCCATCCGGAGCATCGGCACGTCGTTGGGCATATCGCCGAAGGCCAGGATCGCCGCCGGGTCCACCCCGAGCCGCTCGGCGACCACACTCAAGCCGGCGGCCTTCGTGATCCCGGGCGCGGACAGTTCGATGAGCCCGTTGTTGGTGGAATAGGTGATGTCGGCGCGCCCGGCCAGGTGGGGTTCCAGGGCCGACTGCATCTCCGCGCTGGGCGTTCCCCGCAGCCGGATCAGCATCTTGATCGCCGGCGCCGAGATGACCTCCTGCCGCGACACCTGGGTGTCGTCCGGATTCAGCCAGGCGTGCTCGTATTCGGGTGAGCTGACGAATTGCGGCGTCGCGGCATCGTGCGCGCTGCGGCCCACGCGCTCGGCGGCCAGCCCGCAGCCGGGTAGCACGCGCTCGGCGAGGTCGGCGATCCACGCCAGACTCTCCACATCCAATGTGCTGGTGTGCAGGATGCGATCGGCGGCACTGTCGTAGATCACCGCACCGTTGCCGCAGACACACAGCGGAGGAAAGCCCAGGCCCTCGACCACCGGATCGATCCAGCGCGGCGGACGACCCGTGGCCAGCACGAACGGCACTCCGTCGGCGATCAGCGCGGCCACCGCGGTACGGGTGCGCGGAGTCACCCGTTCCCATTCGTCGAGCAGCGTGCCATCGACATCGGTGGCCACCATCTTCGGCTTCGGCAGACGCGTCACCTATTCCATCCTGCCCGAAATTCCGGCGTGGCTGTAATCATTTGCCCGCGCCCCGCCTGCGAGTGGGCCGGAAGTGGTGCACGATGTCACCGGTGGACTCGAGACCATTCCCTATGATCAGGGGCTAGTAACCGACCCGAGGGGACCGATGACCGGCTTTCTGCTACGACGTGCGCTCAACTATGTCGTGCTGCTGGCGCTGGCGTCGTTCCTGGCTTTCAGTCTGGCGTCGCTGACATTTCGCCCGCTGGACAGCCTCGAACAGCGCAATCCGCGACCGCCGCAGTCGGTGATCGATGCCAAGGCCCACGAACTGCATCTCGACCAGCCGATCCCGCAGCGCTACCTCACCTGGGTCGGCGGCGTGCTACACGGTGACTTCGGCACGACCCTGACGGGGCAGCCGGTCAGCCAGGAACTGCCGCGCCGGATCGGGGTCAGTCTGCGGTTGCTGATCGTGGGCTCGGTCGTCGGAACGGTCCTCGGCGTGCTGATCGGTGCGGCCGGTGCGATCCGGCAATATCGGTTCAGCGACTACTTCACGACGATATTTTCCCTGCTGGTGCTCAGCACGCCTATCTTCCTGTTGGCCACGCTACTGAAATACGGTGCGCTGGAAATAAATTCGGCCGCGGGGCAGCAGATATTCCTCTATACCGGTGAAACCTCGGCCAATGCCGTGCACGGGGTGTGGAATCAGTTCGTCGACCGAGTGCAGCACATGATCGTCCCGAGCCTCGGTCTCGCCCTGGGCGCAATGGCCGGTTACAGCCGCTACCAGCGCAACGCCATGCTCGATGTGCTGCAGAGCGACTTCATCCGCACCGCGCGGGCCAAGGGACTGACCCGCCGCCGTGCGCTCTACAAACACGGCCTGCGCACCGCGCTGATTCCGATGGCGACCCTGTTCGCCTACAGCCTCGGCGCGCTGATCACCGGCGCCACCTTCACCGAGAAGATCTTCGGCTGGCACGGCGTCGGTGAATGGCTCGTCGACGGGATCAACGCGCAGGACATTTACATCGTGGTGACCGTCACGGTGTTCGCGGGATTCGTGGTGCTGGTTTCGGGCCTGCTGTCCGACATCGTGTATGCGATTCTGGATCCGCGAGTGCGGGTCGGATGATCGGGGCGAGAAAGTGACCGAAACCGAGATCATCGCGCAGGGCGCGCCGGAACCCGCGGCGGCCGGACGCCGAAAGCTGGTGTGGCGCAGGTTCCTGCGCAACAAGCCCGCCGTCGTCGGCGCGACCGTGCTGATCATCATGCTGATCGGCGCCTTCGCGATTCCGCCGTTCCTGTCCTACGACTATCAGGAGCGCGACCCGTACGCGCTGCTGCAGCCGCCGTCGCCGCAGCACTGGTTCGGAACCAACGAGATCGGCCAGGACATGCTGGCCCAGACTCTGCACGGTTTGCAGAAATCGCTGATCATCGGCATCTGCGTGGCCGTGCTGACCTCGCTGGTCGCGGTCACCGCGGGGTCGATCGCGGGTCTGCTCGGCGGCTGGACCGACCGCGCGATCATGTGGCTGGTCGACCTGCTGCTGGTGGTGCCCAGCTTCATCATCATCGCGATCTTCGCCCCGCGCACCAAGGGCAGCAGCTCGATTCTGCTGCTGATCGTGTTGCTGGCCGGGTTCAGCTGGATGATCAGTGCCCGCATCGTGCGCGGATTGACGCTGAGCCTGCGCGAACGCGAATTCGTCCGTGCGGCACGGTATATGGGCGCTTCGACGCGTTCGGTGATCGTCACCCACATCGTGCCGAATATCGCATCGATCCTGATCATCGACACCACTCTCGCCGTCGGCGCGGCGATCATGTCCGAAACGGGTCTGAGCTTCCTCGGATTCGGTGTGCAACCGCCGGACGTGTCACTGGGCTCGCTGATCGCCTTCGGCACCAAATCGGCCTTGACCTTCCCGTGGTTGTTCCTGTTCCCGGGTGGTTTCCTGATCGCGATCGTGCTGTGCGCCAACCTCGTCGGCGACGGCCTGCGCGACGCCTTCGACCCGAGTTCCAAGGGCGCGCGGGCGGGCCGGAAGGCCGACCGGGCGGCGAAGCGGGACAAGGCGCAGCGCGGGAAGTCGGCGCGAACCTCCGGTGCCCGTCCGGATGAGCAGGCGGACAAGAGGATTGAAGCGGCATGACCGATCGCACCACCGAATCCGCCGACCGGGCGGACACGCGGCGCAGCACGACCGCACCTCTGCTGGAGGTGTCGGACCTGCATGTGTCCTTCCCCAGCGAGGAGGGCCGCATCGACGCGGTGCGCGGAGTGAACTACACCGTCGCCGACGGTGAGGTGCTGGCCATCGTCGGCGAGTCGGGTTCCGGTAAATCGGTGTCCTCGCTGGCCGTGATGGGGTTGCTGCCCGATCAGGCCCGCATCCGCGGCTCGATCCGCCTGCGGGGCCGGGAGTTGCTCGGCATGGGCGACAAGCAGCTTTCGGCGCTGCGCGGGACGCGGATCAGCATGGTCTTCCAGGACCCGCTCTCGGCGCTCACGCCCGTCTACCGGGTCGGTGATCAGATCGCCGAGGCCCTGGTCGCCCACAAGAAGATGAGCAAGTCGCAGGCCGCGGCCCGGGCCGTGGAGCTGCTCGATCTGGTCGGTATTCCCGAGCCGGCCGTGCGCGCCAAGGCTTTTCCGCACGAATTCTCCGGCGGTATGCGCCAGCGCGTGGTGATCGCGATGGCGATCGCCAACGATCCGGAACTGATCATCTGCGACGAACCCACCACCGCCTTGGATGTGACGGTGCAGGCGCAGATCCTCGATCTGCTGCGCAAGGCGCGCGACATCACCGGCGCCGGCGTCATCATGATCACCCACGACATGGGGATCGCGGCCACGCTGGCCGACCGGGTGGCGGTGATGTACGCCGGGCGGATCGTCGAAAACGCCCCCGCCGCAGAGCTGTTCAACTCGCCGCGGATGCCGTACACCGTCGGCCTGCTCGGTTCCATCCCGCGGATGGACGGCCCGGCCCGGACGCCGCTCATCCCGATCGTGGGTACGCCCCCGCCCATGCACGCCCTGCCGCCGGGCTGTCCCTTCGCGCCGCGCTGCCCGGTCTCGATCGACGACTGCCTGGCCGCGGAGCCGCCACTGCAGGAAACCGCGCCCGCGCACCGGGCGGCCTGCATCCGCACCGCCGAGGTGGGGACCGCGGACCTGTTCGCCGCCTACCGCCACGACACCGACAGCGTCGCCGCGCCGGAACCCGCCGATTCCGATGTGGTGCTGCGGGTTTCGGGCCTGATCAAGACGTTCCCGGTCACCTCCGGTGTGGTCTTCAAGCGCCGTACCGGCGAGGTGCGCGCGGTCGACGGCATCGACTTCGCGGTCCGCAAGGGACGCACACTCGCGCTCGTCGGTGAATCCGGATCCGGGAAATCGACGACGTTGAGCCAGATCATGGACCTCGTGCAGCCGCAGGCGGGCACGATCGAGGTCTTCGGCGAGGATGTCGCGACGCTGAGCAAGCAGCGCAAACGCGATATCCGCCGCAAATTGCAGATCGTGTTCCAGGATCCGGCGTCCTCGCTGGATCCGCGCCTGCCGATTTTCGACGCCCTGGCCGAGCCGTTGCGCGTCGACGGCCGGTCCCGCGACGACATTCGCAAGCGGGTACCGGAATTGCTGAAGCAGGTAGGTCTTCGCGCCGAACACGCCGATCGCTATCCGGCCGATTTCTCGGGCGGGCAGAAGCAGCGCATCAATATCGCGCGGGCGATGGCGCTGGACCCGCAACTGCTGGTACTCGACGAGCCGGTGTCCTCGCTCGACGTTTCCATTCAGGCCGGGGTGCTGAACCTCCTGCGGGATCTGCAGGCCGAACGCGGGCTGTCGTATCTGTTCGTCTCCCATGATCTTTCGGTGGTCCGCAATCTCGCGCACGATATCGCGGTCATGTATCGCGGCAAGATCGTCGAATCCGGTCCGGCCGAGCAGATTTTCGCGTCGCCGCAGCACGAGTACACCCGCGCGCTGATCGACGCGGTTCCGCTTCCGGTCGTCGCGCGCTAGGAGTTCGTCGTGAGGATACGTTCCCGGGCATTGCGTTCGGCCGCTGTCGTAGTGGCGGCCGGGGTGGCCATCACGCTGGCCGGCTGCGCATCGGTGAACACCACGAACGGGCCCGCGGCCCTCGGATCCGCCAACGACATCAATCCGCAGCCGCGCGATGCGGTGCGCGACGGCGGCAACCTGCGGTTGGCGATCAGCGGATATCCGGCCAATTGGAATTCCCTGTCCATCGACGGCAACGAGTTGGAGACCGGGGAGGTGCTGTGGCCGTTGATGCCGCGGTCGTACCTGATCGACGCGACCGGCCAATTGACGATCGACAAGGACTATTTCACCGATATCCAGCTCACCGGCACCGATCCGCAACAGGTCACCTACACCATCAACCCCAAGGCGGTGTGGAGTGACGGATCACCGATCACCTGGGAGGACATCGCCTCCCAAGCCCATGCGCTGTCGAGCGTGGACACCCGCTATCAGATCGCGATCAACAACGGATTCGATCGGGTCGACAAGGTCGAACGCGGGGTCGACGACCGGCAGGCCGTGATCACCTTCAAACAGCACTACGCGGATTGGCGCGGTCAGTTCGCCGGAAACGCGATGCTGTATCCGAAATCGGTCACCGCCGATCCGGATACCTTCAATCGCGCGCTCGCCGGCGGTATCGCGCTCACCTCCGGGCCGTTCGTGGTCCGCTCCACCGATCGCACGCAGGGCCGAATCGTGCTGGGCCGCAATCCGAAATGGTGGGGCGATACTCCGAAACTGGACACCATCACCTTCAGTGTGATGGATCAGTCCGCATATGCGGCGGCCCTGCAGAACAACGAACTCGACGCCGCGCGCCTGAACTCCATCGAGGATCTGGCGACCGTGCGCAGCGGTTCCGAACTGGTCGTACGCCACGCCCCGGGAAATCTGTGGCGGCACATCACCTTCAACGGCGCGCCCGGTTCGATTCTGGCGGATCCCGCACTGCGGGTGGCGATATCGAAGGCCATCGATCGGCAGGGCATCGCGAATGCGATCGAAAACGGTCTGGTGTCGAATCCGAAGCCGTTGAACAATCACATCTTCGTCCAGGGACAAGAGGGTTATCAGGACAACAGCCTGCCCTACGATCCCGCGGCCGCGGCGCGCGAACTCGACGCACTGGGCTGGAAACAGCAGGGCGATGTGCGGGTGAAAGACGGCCGCCGCCTCGAGATTCGCGATGTGATGTACAACGACCCCACCTGGGTTCGGGTCGCGCAGATCGTCCAGGGCGACCTCGCGAAGGTCGGCGTGAAGCTGACCATCGCCACCCGGCAACGCCAGGGTTTCTTCACCGACGCGATGATCCCCGGCGATTTCGATATCGCGCAGTTCCAGTTCTCGGGTGACGCATTCCCGTTCGGGAGCATCCCGCAGATCTACGCCTACCACCCCGATGACGAGCAGAGCAATTTCGGTCGCATCGGCTCCCCGGAGTTGAACGCACTGATCGAGCAGACCCTCAGTGAATTGGATCCGAAGAAGGCCATCGAACTCGCGAACCAGGTGGACCGCAAGGTTTTCGAAGAGGGTTTCTCGCTGCCGCTCACCCAGGATCCCGGCAACTACGGGGTACGGACCACCGTCGCCAACTACGGCGCTCCCGGCCTGGCCACCTACGACTACACCAAGATCGGCTTCGTCAGTTAGCCGCCCGTCCCGACGAAAGGAGAACGAAACCATGCGGATTCGTTCGACAATAACCCGGCTCGCGATCCCCGCGGTCGCGTTCGGATTGCTGCTGTCGGGGTGTTCGGGCTCCACGACCGGGACCGGGAGTTCCGACCTCGGCACGACCAACGACATCAACCCGCACGACGTCGCCGACCTTCGCGACGGCGGCAATCTACGGTTGGCGATCTCGGAATTCCCGCCGAACTGGAACACCCTTCAGATCGACGGCAACAACTACGACATCACCGCGGTCGAGCGGCCGATGATGCCCCAGGCATTCACCATCGATGCCGCCGGCGGCACGCATCTCAACACCGACTACTTCACCAACGTCGAGTTGACCGGCACCGATCCGCAAACCGTCACCTACACCATCAACCCGAAGGCGGTGTGGACGGACGGGACGCCGATCACGTGGGAGGACATCGCCTCTCAAGCCGAGGCGCTGAGCGGTCGCAACCCGGAGTATCTGATCGCCAACAATATGGGTTTCGATCGGGTCGCGAAGGTCGAGCGCGGCGTCGACGACCGCCAGGCGGTGCTGACATTCAACAAGCATTTCGGTGAATGGCAGGGCCAGTTCTCCGGCAACAGCCTGCTGTACCCGAAGTCGGTGACCTCGAATCCGGAGGCGTTCAACAAGAGTCTCGTCGACGGGATCAAGGTGACGGCCGGACCGTTCGTCATCCAGTCCACCGATCGAACTCAAGGGCGTATCACGCTGGGCCGCAACCCGAAATGGTGGGGCGCGACGCCGAAACTCGACACCGTCAATTTCAGCGTGCTCGATTCGGCGGCGCTGGTCCCCGCATTGCAGAACGACGAACTCGACGCGATCGGAATCGGTAGTCGCGGCGATCTGCTGACGGCTCAGGGCGTTCCGAATGTCTCCATCCGCCGCGCGCCGGCGCTGCAGTGGTCGCATCTCACATTCAACGGCGCCCCGGGGTCGATTCTGGAGGATCCCAAGGTTCGCGTCGCCGTCTCCAAGGCGATCGATCGGCAGGGTATCGCGAATGCCATTCAGAACGGACTCGTCGCCGAGCCCAAACCACTGAACAACCACATCTACCTGGAGGGGCAGAAGGGCTACCAGAACAACGCCCTGCCCTACGACCCGGATGCCGCCGCCCGCGAACTCGACGCGCTCGGCTGGAAATTGCAGGGTGACGTGCGCGTGAAGGACGGCCGCAAACTCGAGATCCGCGATGTGATGTACAACGACCCGTCCTGGGTGCAGATGGCGCAGATCATGCAGCAGAATCTCGCCAAGATCGGCGTGAAACTCACGATCGACACTCGGCCGGGACAGGGGCTGTTCACGAATGTGTTCCAGAAGGGCGATTTCGATCTGGCGCAGTTCTCCTGGGTCGGTGACCCGTTCCCCTTGGGCAGCATCAGCCAGATCTGGGGATACGACCCGAACAACTGGCAGGGCAATTACGGCCACATCGGTTCCCCGGAACTCAACGATCTGATCGAGAAGACAGTCTCGGAATTGGACCCGAACAAGGCCATCGATCTGGCCAATCAGGTCGACCGCCAGATCTTCGCCGAGGGCCATTCGCTCCCGCTGCTGCAGTCGCCCGGCATCGTCGCGACCCGTTCCAATCTCGCCAACTACGGTGCGCGCGGGCTGGCCACCCTCGACTGGACGAAAGTCGGCTACCTGAAGTGATTTCCGGTACCGGCCATCCCCTGGCCTATCCGGTTCTCACCACGATCGGCGCCCTGGTGATCTGCATCGCCTGGGCGCCGTTCGCCGATTCGGAGCAGTTGGCCATGTTGGCGGCGGTCGCACTGGTTGTGGTGTTGTACAGCGGATTTCGTGTCGCGGTGGCGTTCGGGGTGGCACCGTGGCGCACGATTCCGGCGGGGACGTTCCGGGTGAAGCGGGTACGCCAGCAGAACCGGTTGCTGAGCCGATCGTGGCTCGAACTCAGCTCGGAGGGCCGAACCAGCTGGCTGCCGGTCTATTTCGATCCGGCACTCGTCGGCCTGACGGAATCCGATGGCACCTGCGACGCCACCGTGGTCGTGAACGGTCGTCGCCTGTTCCCGTCCGGCGCCGCCCGCGACTCCGAACCGCAAGGCCGCCTGATCGACAACCCGTGCGACCGCCGCCAACATGGCCAACTGCTCCGAATCGGCCCAA
>NZ_LZML01000110.1:0-2931 GCF_001665695.1 Nocardia sp. 852002-51101_SCH5132738
CCAGACGATTCACGATCGCCCCGTGACTCACCGCCACACCCTTGGGACGACCCGTCGACCCCGACGTGAAAATCACATACGCCACATGCTCCGGCCGCAGCTTGCCCAGCCGATCCACATCGGTCAGCGGACCGTCGGCGTAGCCGGACACGTCCAGCCGATCGAGGTCGAGCACCGGCGGCGCCGACTCCGCGCGTACCGGCGCATCCGTGGTCGCGAGTACACAGGCCGGACGCGCGGTGTCGAGGACGTACCGGATGCGTTCGGCGGGATGGTCGGGGTCCAGCGGCACATAGCCGGCCCCCGCGGCGACGGTCGCGTACATGCCGACCACGAGTTCCAGCGATCGGCGCATATGCAGCGCCACCAGCGATCCGGGGCCCACGCCCTGCGCGATCAGGTGGCGGGCGAGCCGGTTCACGCGGGCGCCGAATTCGGCGTAGGTCAGCGTCGTCTCCGCGTAGGTGAGCGCGGGCGCCTTGGGCGTGCGCGCGGCCTGCACATCGAACAGCACGGGAAGTGTTGCGGTGCGGTCGATTTCGGCAGCGGTCGCATTCCAGATGTCGAGGACCTGCAACCGTTCGGACAGTTCCAGCAGGTCGATGTCGCGGATGCGGACGTCGGGGTCCGCCGTCACCGCGGTGAGCACCCGCAGCAGCCGGCGACCGAGTGCGGTCACCGTCGACGCGTCGAACAGATCGGTGGCATACCGCAGCACCGCCTGGAGTTCGCGGCCCTGCGCGCCGTCGACCTCGGCCAGCGACAGCGCGAGATCGAATTGCGCCACGGGATTGGCGAGCGGGTAATCGGTCACCTCCAGCCCGGGTAGCCGCAGGTCGGTGCCGGAGCGCTGCTCGAACGACAGCAGCACCTGCACGATCGGCGCATAGGCCTGGGAGCGTTCGGGATTCACCTCCTCGACCAGCCGGTCGAACGGCAGGTCGGCGTGGGCGAAGGCCCGCACGTCGGCGTCGCGAACCTGGGCGAGCAGCTCACCGAACCGTTCGTGCGCGCCGATCCGGGTGCGCAGGACCAGCGTGTTGACGAACATGCCGACCAGGTCGTCCAGCGCCTGCGCCGATCGGCCCGCGATCGGTGTGCCGACGGCCAGGTCCCCGGTACCGGACAGCTTGGCGAGCAGGGTGGCGTAGGCGGCGTGCAGCACCATGAAGGTGGACACGCCCGCGCGCCGGGCCAGGGTCTCGACGGCGGCGGTCAGCCCGGCCGGAATGCGGAATTCGATCGCCGCGCCCGCGCCCGACGCCACCGCCGGCCGCGGCCGGTCGCCCGGCAGGTCGACGACCGCGGGCAGGTCGGCCAGCTCGGCGCGCCAGAATTCTAGGTGGCGGGCCAGGCGGGATTCGGGGTCGTCGGCGCGACCCAGGACCGCGTGCTGCCACAGCGCGAAATCGGCGTACTGCACCGGCAGCGGCTGCCAGTCGGGTACCGCCGCGGCCCTGCGGGCGGCGTAAGCGGTCACCAGATCGCGAGCCAGCGGCGCGGTGGACACGCCGTCGGCCGCGATGTGGTGCACGACCACCAGCAGGATGTGTTCGTCGGGCGCTACCCGGAAAGCGCTGATCCGCAACGGAATGTCGTGCCGCAGATCGAAGCCGCGCGACGCCGCGGCGGCGAGTTCGGCATCCACGTCGCCGGCATTCACGGTATGTAGCGTGAGGGCCGTGGCGGCGCAGTCCTCGACGGCGCGAATGTCCTGGCGCGGGCCTTCGGCATCCTCGGGGAAGACCGTGCGCAGCGACTCGTGCCGAGCCAGGACATCGGTGACCGCCTCGGAGAGGGCGAATTCGTCCAGATCGCCGCGCAGGCGCAGGGCGAACGGGATGTTGTACATCGCCGAATCCGGCTCGATGCGGTTCAGCAGCCAGATGCGAGTTTGGGCGAGCGACAACGGAATTCGGTCGGGACGCGGCCCGGCGATCAGCGGCGGGACGGTCGCGCCCGGTGCGTCGTCGACGAGGCGGGCGAGCAGAGCGGCGGTGGGTGCGCCGAAGATCTCGGCGACGTTGAGATCGCAGCCCAGCGCCTCGTTGACCCGGGCGACCACCCGCATGGCGAGCAGGGAGTTACCGCCCGCGGCGAAGAAGTCGTCGTCGGCACCGAAGCGATCGGCACCGGCCGGGTCGAGGCCCAGCAGTTCGGCCATCACGGCGGCGACCACGGCCTCGGCCCCTTCGGCCGGGGCGCGGTAGACGGACTTCTCCCCCGGGTCCACGGCCGGCAGTGCGGCGCGGTCGAGCTTTCCGGAGCTGTTCACCGGTAGTTGCGCCAGCACCGTGACCCCGGCCGGGACCATGTACGCCGGCAGGGCGCGGCCCGCGGCGGCCAGGACGGCAGCGGAATCGACGGAGGCACCCGCCGCCGGCACCACGTAGGCGTGCAGCCGGGCCCGCTCGCCCGCTCCCGTCACCACCACCGCCGCCTGGGCGACGCCTGCCCGCCCGGTCAGCGCGGCCTCGATCTCGCCGAGTTCGATGCGCAGACCGCGCAACTTCACCTGGAAGTCGTTGCGGCCCAAGTATTCCAGCTCACCGGTGCGGTTCCATCGGACCAGATCGCCGGTGCGGTACATCCGTGCTCCGGCGTCGAACGGGTCGGCGACGAAGCGATCGGAGGTCAGGTCGGGCCGGCCGACGTACCCGCGCGCAAGCTGATCGCCCGCAAGGTACAGCTCGCCGGTGACACCGACGGGGACGGGACGCAACCCCGAATCCAGCACGTAGACACGGGTATTGGCCACCGGACGGCCGATCGGCACGGTCACCGCGTCCGCCTCGGTCACCTCGTGGAAGGTGACATCGACCGCGGCCTCGGTCGGACCGTACAAATTGTGCAGCGGCGCACCACCGAGCTCACGCCAGCGCGCGGCCGTATCCGCGGGCAACGCCTCACCCGAGGTGAACACGCGACGCA